>JAQUQE010000049.1 GCA_028716225.1 Dehalococcoidales bacterium
TGCGCTTCAATTATGACAGGGAAACGAAGCCCGGCCAGTTCTATATGGTATGGATTCCTGGTATTGACGAAATTCCAATGAGTGTTTCATATATCGGAAAGTTGAAGGGAATCACTGTGCGCGCCGTGGGGGGCGCGACAAAATCGCTTACATCACTAAAAGTTGGAGATAAAATCGGAATCCGCGGACCTTATGGAAATGGATACAAAACCCCGAAAGGAAAAATCCTTTTTGTCTGCGGGGGCACTGGCGCGGCATCACTTGCTCCGCTCGTTGAGAATGTCGGAAAGAAACGCGCAACGGTAGTCATTGGCGCAAAGACAAAGGACGAAGTTCTCCTGAAAAAACGTTTGGAAAAATCCGCAAAAGTCATCATTTCAACAGACGACGGCTCGTGCGGCATCAAGGGCTTTGCCACTTGCGCAGTTGAGGAATTGCTGAGCAAGGAAAAATTCGATCAAATTATAACATGTGGCCCGGAAATAATGATGGTAAAAATTTTCCAGTTGGCGGAAGCGCACAAAATCCCGATTCAAGCATCCCTGGAACGCTACATGAAATGCGGAATCGGCATCTGCGGCCAGTGCTGCATGGACGGATACACAGTTTGCAAGGACGGGCCGATATTCACCGGGAAGCAGCTCTTGCAAATCAAAGATTTCGGAAAGCCCCACCGAGATGCGAGCGGTAAGAGAATGGCGCACTGATATTTTTCTGTTTTTTATCAATGAAATTCTATAAAATTTCCATTTTATGCAAATCCTGGGCGCAAATTGAAAACGTGCAAATTAACCAAATAACTTCAAAATTACAGATCGAAAAGAGAGAGTGGTCTGACAGCGATCTGGCCTTCCCGAGGGGTCTCCCACCTCAGTACAAACCAAAACGTGGACGAGCTTAACTGCCGAGTTCGGAACGGGATCGGGTGTATCCTCGCCGCTATGGCCGTCAAACCACATTGAACGTTATCTCATCATGGCATTCCTGGAGAATGTCACGACGTAGTCCGAAGTATTCTTATGTATACATTCCTGGATCTCGCGTTGAGCCGGCAGACGGACAGTTAGTAATCGCGGGCTGAATACCTCGAGATTGCTCCCTTGGTACTTACACCCCGATCCTATCAAACTTATCTTTTATAAGCGTCCTATGATGCGTCGTCTTAGGGTGGAGTTCAAGCTTAGATGCTTTCAGCTTTTATTCCTTAGAGCGTGGCGGCCCAGCAAATGCCCTGTCGGACAACTGGTGGACTAGTGGCTCCAAGGCCCTGTTCCTCTCGTACTAGGGGCCCTTTCCCCTCACGCATCGACGCATCCAGAAGATAGCAACAAACCTGTCTCACGACGGTCTGAACCCATCTCACGATCCCTTTTAATGGGTGAACAACCCTACCCTTGGCAGCTGCTGCACCACCAGGATAGGAAGAGACGACGGCGAAGTAGCAAGCCTTCAGGTCGATATGGGCTCTTGCTGAAGACAACTCAGTTATCCCCGGGGTAACTTTTCTGTTATCACTTACCCCCACCAAGGAGGTTTAAGTGGTTCGTTAGGTCCTTCTTTCGAATCACGGTCTCTCATTGTGCGAAACCATGTCAACTTGACTTTTGCCCTTACACTCTACATCGGGTTTCTGACCCGATTGAGTCAAGCATTGAGCGCCCTTGATATCTTTTCGAGGGCGTGGCGCCCCACCCAAACTACCCACCTATTGGTGTCCTGCCGAAGCAGTTAGCCGTATAACATCGATATGACAGTGTTACATTGGTGAATCCCCGTTACCTAGCGGCAACGGATTAACTTCTCCTGTCTACTCTATAAGATCAATATCACACAGCAACAACAGGCTGTAGTAAAGCTCCACGGGGTCTTCGCTTCCTTCTGGATGTCACTAGACTGTTCGCTAGTCTGTTAATTTCGCCGGCTTCCTAGTAGGGACAGCAGGGATCTCGTTGGCCCATTCATGCAAGTCGCCAATTAAGCGACAAGGTATTACGCTACCTTAAGAAGGTCATAGTTACCTCCGCCGCTAAACGGTCCTTCGCCCGGTTGAACCCGGTTTTCAGATACCGTTGCTGGGCAGGATTCAACAGCCATACACAACCTTTCGGTCTTGCGGCCATCTACGTTTTTGTTAAACAGTCGGAACCCTCAAGTCACTGCGACCAGCCCTCTGCAGGGCTGGCACCCCTTATACCGAAGGTACGGGGCTAATTTGCCGAATTCCCTTACTAGAATTAACGCCGTCTCGCCTTGGCTTTCTCAGCCAGGGGCACCTGTGTCGGTTCTTGGTACGAACACTATATACCTAGCGCTCAATCCCATTTCACGGGCACCAGGTATTGACTCAAGACACCCGAAGGCATCCTACTCAACCGTTCATTCACTTCTCGCCATTACGGCCTCCATGAATTTGCAGTATTGAATATGGCGACTGCCATACTGAATCTAACCCGATGCTAAAGATTGAACAAATATATAATGGTGCAGGAATATTAACCTGCTTCCCTTTCGATGTTTTCGATTAAGAAACACCTTAGGATCGACTAACCCTCGAATGATCGACGTCGTCGAGGAACCCTTAGCCCTTTCGGCGGTGGAGAATCTCACTCCACTATGCTGCTACTTTTACCAGGATCTGCGTCCAAACGCGGTCCACCGGACCTTACGGCCCGGCTTCTACCCACGTATGGCGCCCTTCTACCAAATCACATTTCTGTGTTCTAAAGTATCGGTGATTGACTTAGCCCTGTCCATTTTCAGCGCCTGTGATCTCGATCAGTGAGCTGTTACGCACTCTTTAACGGATGGCTGCTTCTGAGCCCACCGCCTGACTGTTTTAGATCACAAACAACCTTCGATTTAACACTTAGTCAATACTTAGGGACCTTAACTCTAGTTTGCGTTGTCCCGCTTTCCGGACATGGAGCTTATCCCACATGCCCTCACGTCTCGACTTCTACGATGATTGCAGATTAGGAGTTTGAGAAGAGAGCGAGCGGTTTCCCGCCCTAACTCCCTATTCAGTAACTCTACCCCGCAACCCATCTCCATCAAGGTCTACCTGCGAGTAGTTTCGAAGGGAACCAGATATCGCCAGCCTCGTTTGGCCTATCTCCCCTAAACCCAGGTCATCCGAAAGATTTGCACATCATTATCGGTTCGATCCTCCACCCCCCTTTCGGAGGGCTTCGATCTACCCAGGATTAGTTCGACTGGCTTCGGGTATTACACTAGTGACTACAGGCGAGCGCACCTTGTGCCTCAGCGGTTGCCCGCTTGCGCACGATTGGTTTCCCTGCGGCTCCCAAGATGATCTTGTTAGCCTCGCCACTAATGGAAACTCCCTGGCCCGTTTTTCAACACGGCCGAAACAACACTGCTCAGCGCCTTGCGGCGCGTCTACGCTTTAATGCTGAATCAACCCTGTAACCATTTGATTTCAAGCTCTTTGCACCTCCCGCTAGGGGTACTTTGCAGCTTTCGCTCACGCTACTACTACACTATCGGTCTCGGGATGTATTTAGGGTTGGAAGTTGATGCCTCCCATTCACACGCGATATCCAACGCGCGCTACTCTGGATACCTTGAATCTCCTACGATGTATCTCTACGGGACTCTCACCCTGTTTCGTGCCGCATTCCAGCGGACTTCAAGTTAATCTGTACGGAGTACCAAGGTCCTTACTCCACATCTCCCCCTACTTTCATAAGGGGATTCGGTTTGCCCTGTTGGGTGTTCGATCGCCTTTACTAACCCAATCTCAATTGATTTCTTTTCCTCTGCCTACTAAGATGCTTCAATTCGGCAGGTGCCCTTGCATTACTGCATGTCTAAAAAGACAGGAAGTCCCATTAGGCAATCCTCGGATCAAAGACTCCATGCGTCTACCCGAGGCATATCGCAGCTTGGCACGACCTTCGTCGGCTCCCGAGCCGAGCTATCCTTCAAATGGCGTAGCATTGCCGGCTCAATTTGCGTCCAGGATGCATACACACCAAACTTGCGCTTGGTGACGGCTTTCATAAACTACGATTCGCCTTCGGACAAGGTTCCTCGAGTCTCTGCCGAGCCTCAATGATTTTCTCACTGAGACCTTAACTATTAGATGTTAAGCGTGATTTGCGATTTAGGTAGGTATGGACCGGATGGGATTTGAACCCATGGCCTCTTGCTTGCAAAGCAAGCGATGCTACCGCTGATCTACCGGCCCATTGAGCCCACAGGTGCGGGCCCGCTGGCTCGATAGTATGATTTAGCTTGATGTGAAATTTAATGTTGGCAACTTTGTCAATACACAATCCTCGATAAATCGAAGATTACTTAGGAGGTGATCCATCTGCAGGTTCCCCTACAGATACCTTGTTACGACTTAACCTCGCTTGCTGAGGAAAAGTTCAAGCATACCATAACGTATGCCTTCACTTTAACCCAACTCGCATGGTTTGACGGGCGGTGTGTGCAAGGAGAAGGGGCATATTCACCGCAAGGTGTTGACTTGCGATTACTACGGAATCCAGCTTCACGGGGGTGAGTTTCAACCCCCGATCCGAACTACGGATGGGTTTCGGGATCGCCTTCGCCTTTCGGCGTCGGAACCTATTGTCCCATCCTTTGTAGCGCGCGTGTAGCCCGAAGGATTCAGGGCATACTGACCTACCGTCGCCCTCTCCTTCCTCTGACTTAGCGCCAGCGGTCCCTCTAGTGTGCCCTGCAAGCGAACTTACAGGTAGCAACTAAAGGCAAGGGTCTCGTTCGTTATCTGACTTAACAGAACGCCTCACGGTACGAACTGACGACGGCCATGCACCACCTCTCCACCTATTATTCGGGCAAAGTCTTCAGCCTGGCCCACATGTGGTGGTCTCCTCCGGTGAGGTTTACGGCGTTGAATCCAATTAAACCGCACGCTACTCCCGTTGCGGTACTCCCCCGCCAATTCCTTTAAGTTTCAGTCTTGCGACCGTACTCCCCAGGTAGTGGGCTTAACAACTTCTCTCCGGCACTGGACATCCTCGTAGGATATCCAACACAAAGCCCACAGCGTTTACACCCTGGACTACCGGGGTATCTAATCCCGTTTGCGCCCCAGGGCTTCATCCCTCACCGTCGGAGTCGTTCTAGTTAGACGCCTTCGCCACCGGTGGTCCTTCAAGGATTACAGGATTTTACCCCTACCCCCGAAGTACCTCTAACCTCTCCCGATCCCAAGTTCTGCAGTCTACCCAGAATTCGACAAGTTAAGCCTATCGATTTACCTGGGCATTTACAGAACCGGCTACGGATGTTTTAGACCCAATAATAACGAGCACCACTCAGGGCGCGGGTATTACCGCGGCGGCTGGCACCCGATCTTACCCGCCCTTTACTCTCCTTGTTTTTTAGACAAGAAAACAGCTAACACAAAGTGCTAGCACTTGGTATCCCCTCGTCGTAGTTTCCTACATTGCGAAGGTTTCGCGCCTGCTGCATCCCGTAGGACCTGGATTCATGTCTCAGAATCCATCTCCGGGCAATGTCTCCCAACACCCGTACCCATCGTGGGCTAGTGGGGCCGTTACCCCCACTACAACCTAATGGGCCGCAGACTCATCCTAAGGCTCCGTGGATTTCGGTCTAGGGGCATTCCAGCATCCTAGATCTATGGAGTATTATTCTCAGTTTCCCGAGATTATCCTCCACCTTAGGGCAGATTATCCGCGTGTTACTGAGCGGTATGCCGAGGTCTTTCACCTCTCGACTCGCATGGCTTAAGCGAATACCAATAGCGGTGCCCTCTGGCAGGATCAACCAGAGTTATATATCTAGAGTACACGTCTCATTTCTGAGCTCGTTTATTATTGCACACTTTACTTATTAAGAATTGACAGAGTCACCAATTACATCTTTCACATCAAGCGTCAGATCCAAGGTTTGCGCTCGTATATTGGGCGGAAGCGCCGTTCTTGAACCCCCATATTTTTGTTCCGCGGGTTGGAAAACAATGCTTTTCACAGTCCGAACTTCGTCGGTCTCGGGCATCGCCGTTATCCGCGTATATTATTCGTCGAACATACAAAGTATGTCCAAACTTTTATTTCAGACTTATTCGACATTCCACGTTCGCATAAGTTGCGCCCGTGTCATGGGTAAGCGACCTGTAATACAGAGTTTGTATTTAAAGGTTCCCATGCGTCCTTCGCGAGCGACTAGTGTCGTTCGCCTTGGAGGTGATAAACCGCGATTGTCGCATTAAACGACTATTTCGCCCCGGTCATGCAAACAGAGTATATTGTGCTACCGAGGGTCTCTAAGCCGCGGGAGACCAGGTATCGAGTAGGGGTATATAAATATAACCATTAAGGAGAGCATTTAGGAGAAGAATATTAACTATGGCATGTAGCAGCATTCGCCAAAATGAACAAAATTTGCGCTTTAGCGATGCATCTGTATGCTAATTATATGCAATATTACAATATGTATGTCTTAAGACAGATATCTGATAGTTATAGAAATCTATTGTAAAATGTGAAATCAAAATTAAAGAAAAATGGGGAGAAAGAGGATCGCATCGTCTGAGTATTACTCAAGAGCAACGCGAACGGTGTTTTCGTCCGAATCCGCAACCCATGATTTTTTAACTTCGACTTTGGAGTTGGCGCCCATCGGGACTATTTCTGAGTGTATTGCTTTCTCGTTGACGTATATTGAGCACTTTATTCCAGTCGCCGCCGTGTCGTCGCGGTTCTCTATCTCGACAACAGTAAGCACGCGATCTCCTTTCTTTGCTTCCTGCGGTATGTTCGTGACGTTCGTTATCTGGACGCGCGAAACGGGGAGAACTACTTTAGAGGTGGTTGCAACTACGCGTTTCTTCTTCTTTTTCTTCTCCATGCGTGCGATTACAGATATGCTCGCTGTCGCCCCTTCAATGGCCTCTGCCGGGGGCTTTACGGTCAAGAAGACAATGGCCGGCTCGTCCTTCTTCGGGGAAACTGCGGCCTTATCCAATATCGCGCTCCAGCCCTCGGGCGCACCCTTCGTTTCGAGGATCAGCGGAATTCCATTTTTCTTGCCCTTCTTCGTTGTCAGCGTTATCTGGTATTGTGTATCGTATCCGCGTTTCACTTCATGGGAATTGTCTTCGCAGGACATCCTGAAAGGCGTTCCGCCGCAGCATGCCGCAATTATGATTATGAGCAATAGCAGCAGGAGCAATACCAACACAGCCAAAACAATCAGCGGGGTGTAAGTGCCAAGCTTATCTTTCATTCCAGCGGACTCAAGATATGATCCGATGAGGCCGTCAGCAAACTCGTTTGCCTGGTCGAGTATTCCGCCAGCGCCTCCAGCCGAGGTTTTGGCAGTTGTAATAACCGTTGCCTGGTCGCTCTTTGAGGAATCTCCCTTCGACGTTGCTTTCAGGGTAAGAATGTCAGTGGCGCCGTTCGCTGCATCGGAAGGAAC
>JAQUQE010000050.1 GCA_028716225.1 Dehalococcoidales bacterium
GAATGCTCAGATAGTGGTGTAGACACAACAGATACCAAGGGCTATAGCGGATATATATGGGCCCGGATTGATGATGAAACTAGCCCTAGCCTGGCTGATCTGACCGGTGCGCCATTTGGCGCTTACGCTAACTCTGCTCCTTCGTCTGCAAGGCGCAGCGTAGGTGGTGAGGTCTATCCGATAAACAAGATGGTAGTTCTGGCACCGTGGCTTGGTCTGGCTGGGGCTATAATAGCCGGTGCTTACTTGCTTATGAGGCACCGCTCCGCTCGCAGGGCAAGCATTGACCAAGACTAAGAGACAGAGAAAGGGTGAACTTCACAATAAGAAGCTGCCCTGGTATCTCTGGCTGGCTATCGCGCTGGGAATTACTGGTGCCGTCGTTGGTATCAGGGCATGTCACTTTAACAGCCCGGAAGGTTCTGGCCCTTCTGGAGAGCTTAAGGCTGCCATAATTGACCAACTCTATGTCCTTGAGCCGAACCAGGATTTTATTCAACAGGCCACTAACTATCTTGAAGAATATGGTTTTGAGGTCGATGTCTACCACGGCGAGGAAGTTACCGTCGACCTCTACCGTAAGCTTCCCACCTATGGCTACAGGCTGATTATCTTCAGGGCTCATTCGGGTATGTTGGGTGGTGAGGGATCCCCAGATGAGGGAGAAATAGGGCCGACATTTCTTTTTACCGGTGAGACCTATAAGATTACGGAGCTTGTTTGGGAACAGATTGGTGATCAGATACTACCGGCACAGATGACAGAAGACTACCCCATGGTTTTCGCGGTGTCCTCAAGCTTTATCATAAAAAGTATGGAGGGTAAATTTCAGGATACTGCCATAATAATGATGGGGTGTTCCAGCGCTTACCAAGGCGATATGGCTGAGGCCTTTATTCATAAGGGAGCTTCGGTTTATATGGGCTGGAGCGCCAGTATTGGCCTGGGCTATGTTGATCAAGCTACCCTTGAGCTTATTAACAACCTATGTGCCGAAGATATGTCCGTCGCAGAGGCGTTGACTGAAATGGTAGACGAAGTAGGGCTCGATCCAGACTATCACGCCCACCCGCAATACCACCCTGACAAAGCCGGGGATAAGACAATCGCCGAGTTAATTCGGTAGATATCGCGTCATACTGATTGTCTAAGCACCTCTAGTGATATCGGCTGCACGAAAGTTTAACTTGTATAGCTATGCCCTGGGCAAAATTACGTGATCCTGACTAAAGTGTAACCCTTTCACGATATACGATGAAAAATTTAGCGAAAATAGGGGATTAATAGAGGTGCTTGCTACTGGAGGGTAGTAATGGTGTATTGTGACTGCGTAACCAATATTACTTCTCCCAAGTTTATCACTAGTGTCATACTCTCACTTCTGACCACATAGACGTCATAGTCTGGTGAGAAATAGACGAATACCAGTCTGTAAGCATCAAAACCTGTATTACCATGACTGCCCGACGACTGGCTATCTTCTTCATAAGGTTGACCCCCCTGAGGGCTCTGGTGGCGTAGCAGATATGTTTTTGATAACGCTGTTAATTCGCAAGTCGAACTCCCGCTCCCCCGCAGAGAGTGAAATATAAGCCAAAGCCCCGCAATAGCATAATCGCTCCCAGTCGACGTGATTCTCATCAATCAGCACGACCAAAGGTACGTACCCAGAGCTTTTCAAATGCTGGCAGATTTTATCTACATCCGGTGCGGCCGCTTCCATGATTATCAGATCCGAATCCAACAGCCGATCCATCGAGGGAATATCATGCCGGGCAAATACACCCGGAATAATGGGAACCACGGTGACCCCCGTTACGTGGAGGGACTTCCTGATTCTCTCGGCAATAGTCTCAGAACTATAGACGGCTATTCTCATGGGACACACATCTATCGCTATATAACTTCAGTCAATCATTCTATATATAACATTGGGGTTAAAGCAAGGTAATGAAAAAGTTATGGAGGTTAAGAATATTCACCTGCCGGTTAATGTTTGGCTAAGATTTGTCGGGATGTGACCTACCCCCAACAGGCGGTACCAAATTGTTAAGCCACCACCTCACTCAACCGCACAAAAGGTAAACCTCATTAATCTCTCTATCCCTCTAAACCGTCAAGTTATCCTCAAACCCCATGCTCATCGTATGCTTCACCACCATATCGAGATTCTCCCTTACGCATAGTTCATGATATGCTCGATATCTAAATAAAAGTTAATCAATGCGCGGATTTACTCAACCCTTCTATGTCCAGAGATAACTCTTTACTATTAAAACCGGAATGCACTTCATCAACAACACCGGCGATTATACCAGCGGTATAAATATTGGAGAAAATGTACTTAATCACCTCAATCTCTCTCGGAAGATATTAAGTTATCATCATCTTTAGCAAAAGACATATCTTTTATCGTTATCCTGCATACACGGGTTGCTTGACAGTTGGTGTAAGTAGTGCTAATTTAGCCAAACGACTGGAAGTATAATTCATGCAAGCAGATAGACTAACAGAGGAAAAGTGGAGGCCAATTAATGAGGGCGATAAAGAGATATCTGATGCCTATATTGGGTTTGTTACTGATTCATGTTGCCGTCACCTCTCCCATTGTTTTTGCGAATGATTCAATCACAATCAGAGTAGGGGTTTATGAGAATCACCCCAAAATCTTTACTGATGATAGCGGTAAAGCTGCTGGATTCTGGCCAGACATTATTGAATATATCGCCTCAGAGGAAGACTGGAATATAGAGTATGTAACTGGTACTTGGACGGAGTGTCTATCTAGGTTAGAAACCAATGAAATTGATATAATGCCAGACGTTGCTTATACCGAGGAGAGAGGTAAACTGTATGATTTTCCAAACGAGAATACGTATGTGAGCTGGTCAAGCGTGTATGCGAAAGCAGGTAACGATATACAATCCATCCTTGACCTGGAAGGAAAAACAATAGCGGTATTTGCGGGTAGCTCAAGTGTTGAAGGATCGGGAGGTATAAAAGAATTAATTAACGCTTTCCATATTAGTTGCACTTTAATCGAGGTAGATAGTTACACCCGGGTTTTTGAACTGGTGAAAAGTGGTGAGGTAGATGCCGGTATCTCCAACAGGGACTTTGCCAACCAGCATTTAGAGCAGTTTAACCTCGTCAGGACTGCCATAATATTCCAGCCCCATACCCTTTATTTCGCTTTCCCCAAAGAGTCAAGTTTAACTCCATATCTCATAGCAAAAATTGATTCACACATGAAGGAGCTAAAGGCAGACAGTAATTCCGTATATTATCAATCGCAGGAAAAGTGGCTCGGAGTAAAGCCAGAAGAAAAAACCATCATTCCCACTTGGGTGAAGTGGCTGTTCATCGGTATAGGAGTTGCGGCAGGTATACTTGTAGGGGGAAATTATCTACTTAGGTCTCGGGTGAAATCAAAGACCAGAGAGCTAATAGAGGAAATTGGAGAGCGTAAGCAGGCAGAGGATGCGTTAAAGACATCGGAGGGCAAATTCCGTCTTATGTTTCATTCTGTAAGCGAGGGTATCGTGTGCTCCGATCTGGATGGTAATATAAGTGACGCGAATAGAGCGGCCGTTCTTATGTTTGGCTATGACCATAAAGACCAGGTTGTCGGGCATGGGGTTTTTGAATATGTGGATGAAATTGATCACGATAGAGTCATAAAAAATATGATGAGGACTCTGGAGACAGGTATTACACGGGATATCGAGTACATATTTGTTAGGAAGGATGGCAGCAGATTTCCCGGTGAGTTAAGCTCCAGTGTCCTCAGTAATGAATCCGACGGAGACCCCGTCGGATTCATTACCGTGATCAGAGATATCACAGAGCGTAAGAAGGCAGAGGCGGAGAAGTTGGAGATGGAGAGGAAGGCACAGGTTACCGACAGGTTGGCCTCCATCGGCGAAATGGCCTCCGGCATTGCACATGAGATAAACAACCCCTTAACCAGCGTGGTCGGCTTCTCCGAGCTGCTGATGGAGAAGGACCTGCCCGAAGATTTGAGGCAGGACGTGGAAATTATTTACGACAGTTCACAGAGGGTAGCCGGCATCGTTAAGGGGCTGCTTACCTTCGCCCGCCAGCACAAACCAGTACAAAACCGCACCGGCATCAACGAGATAATTGAGAGCACCCTAGCCCTGCGCAAGTATGCCCTGGAGACGTCCAATATCGAGGTAGAAGCCCGGTTCGATAACGGCCTACCCTGGACGGTGGCCGATACCGGCCAGCTCCAGCAGGTGTTCCTCAACATCATCGTCAATGCTGAGGCGGAGATGAAGAAGGCCCACGGCAGGGGCAGACTTACTATCAGGACGGAGCGGGCCGGCGACAGGATACGGATATCGTTTGCCGATGACGGACCGGGCATCGCCCGGGAGAACCTGGAGAGGATATTCGACCCCTTCTTCACCACCAAAGAGGTGGGGGAAGGAACCGGACTGGGCCTGAGCCTGTCCCGGGGCATCATCACCGAGCATAACGGGGCGCTGTATGCCGAGAGTGAGGAAGGCAAGGGGGCCACCTTCTTCGTCGAGCTGCCAATCGTAACGGAGGAAGAGGAGAAAGTTGAGGATACCGGGGCGATCAAGGCATCCGAGAAGATCATCGGGGGCCGGATACTGGTGGTGGATGATGAGCCGGCCATACTAGCGTTGCTGAATAAGTTACTCGGTGGCGAGGGTTACGATGTGGCGACTTCAGGCAGCGGCAGAGAGGCCCTTGGGATGATTAAGGAGCAGGAGGGTTACGATCTTATCATTTCCGATATCAGGCTGCCCGGTCTAAGCGGTGCCGAGCTGTACGATGAGCTGGGGGGAATAGCCCCTTCCCTGCAGAAGAGGGTCATCTTTATCACCGGAGACGTGATCAGCGCCAATACCAGGGAGTTCCTCAAAACGACCGGAGTCCCCTGTGTTCCCAAGCCCTTTGACATCGCTAGTCTGAAGGAAGAGGTAAAACGGGTAATTACAGGAGAAAATTGAGATGAGGGAAGAGATGCCCGCTAAGGAAACGATACTGATAGTTGATGATGAGGAAGCGATTCGCAAACTCCTCGGGCGGAAGCTGGTTAGCATGGGCTATCGGTGTCGCGAAGCCGGTGGTGCCGCTCAGGCTATGGATGAGTTGCAGGATGGTGCGGTGGCACTGGTTCTTCTCGATATCAAAATGCCGGGTAAATCAGGGGTTCAGTTACTGCCCGAAATAAGGGCTGCTTACCCTGATACGGTAGTTATTATGGCTACCGCTACCACCGATACCGATACCGCTGTGCATTGCATGAAGCATGGTGCCTATGACTATGTTACCAAACCGTTTAACCTTAGCGGAGTCGTCTTGAGCGTGGAGCGAGCTCTGGAGAGGAAAAGGCTGGAGCTGGAGAACCGGTACTACCAGCAGCACCTGGAAGAGCGGGTTAGCCTGCAGGCAGAGAAAATCCGCCGGTCGTTCTTGAATTCGATTACTGCTCTTGCCTATGCCTTGGAGGCTAAGGATAGGTATACCAGCGGCCACTCCGAGTGGGTCGCCGCTTTGTCTGTAGTGATCGCTACGGAGCTGGGTTTACCGTCGGAAGAAATCGAGAAGATCAGGCTGGCGGGGCTGCTCCACGATATCGGTAAGATAGGGGTGAAAGAGCCGGTGCTGAATAAACCGGAGCGGCTTACCGATGATGAGTTTCAGTATGTAAAAAGCCACTGCGAGCTTGGAGAGCGTATCCTGGCCCCCATCGTGGAGGATAAAGATATTCTGTTTATGGTGCGCCATCACCATGAACGCTACGATGGTGCTGGTTATCCTGACGGCCTGCCTTTAACAGAAATGCCTCCGTCTGCCGGTATTCTGGCGGCTAAAGGTTGCCCTGAAATGGTTCATGAGGGGGTTGGGGGTGGGGTTCCCTCATGGTGTCGGGGTGCCAGTGTCCTGGCAGTGGCCGATTCATTTGATGCGATGACCTCTGCGCGTTCCTACCGTAAGGCGATGAGTGATGAGATGGCCTGCGCTGAGATAGAAAAAGGCCGGGGGACCCAGTTTACCCCTGCGGTGGTAGATGCCTTCCTCAGGGTGAAGAAAAAGATACCCGTAGCTGATTGACCGGGAGACAGAAAAGTAGTATAAGATAGCCATCAATTAGTTAGGGGTGGTGATGGCATGATATTGGGATGACCGGATATCAAATACCGTGGTGAACTGAACGGTACGGCTTAGCACCTGCGAGACCTCGATATATTTAGGGTTTAGTCGGCTGTCGTCAGTAAGAAACCGTGGGAAGGGAGGACAGCATGGATGCCAGAAAAATACTTGTTGTTGATGATGAGCAGAATATCAGGCTGGTCTTGAGGGGTATGCTCGAGAAGCACTACACCATTCTCGAGGCAAGTAACGGGCAGGAGGCTCTGGATATTGCCGGCCGCCAGAAACCGGACCTTATTTTTATGGATATCCTTATGCCGGGGATGGATGGCTATAACGCCTGCTATAAAATCAAGACGGACGAGGCAACCAGGACAATTCCAGTGGTTATACTGACTGCTGTGGGCCATAAGTTAAACCAGGAGCTGGGTAAGAAGGTAGGCGCCGATGAGTACATTACCAAACCCTTCCGGAAAGAGGATTTGCTGGCTGTAATCGCCCGGTTCCTTAAATAGCCTATTTGGCCCCCGAGGCTATCTTAACATTGGCTGTGACTTAACAAGCTCATCACTACTGGGGGCAGGCCAGTATCATACGGAGGTAGCTGAAATGACGAAAGGTACTAGGAAATCCGGAATAGAACAACAGGAGGATATATACCGGTTCATTTCGGAAAACTCGGGTGATATCGTATGTTTTCACGATCCTAATCACAGATATGTGTATGTCAGCCCTGCCTGCAAAGAGATACTTGGTTATGATCCACAGGAATTAGTCGGGACAAATCCCTGGGAACTTATACATCCGCAAGATCTGAAAACACTGCAAGAAGTGGATCGCAAGAAGGCCGAAAAAGGGGAACCTGTTATACTTTCTTATCGAATCCGTAAGAAATCCGGCGATTACGTCTGGTTTGAATCAGTTAGCCGGTTAATAAAAGATGACAACGGAGGTACCCTTGGGTTTGTAACATCGTCCAGGGACGTTACCGAGCGAAAACAGGCGGAGCTCGAATTTGAGACTATTATTAAGAAGTCCGTAGAAGGGTTCTGGCTGGCGGATATGCAGGGACGGTTTCTAGAAGTGAACGAAGCCTATTGCCGACTTGTGGGTTATCGCCGTGACGAGTTACTGAAGATGAGCATATCTGACATAGAGACGGTTGAGGAACCCACCGAAACTGTTGAGCGTATTGCTAGGATAAAGAAGGTCGGCGGAGATCGATTTGAAACGCGCCACAGGTGTAAAAACGGGAAGATCGTTGATGTTGAGATCAGCGCAAACTA
>JAQUQE010000051.1 GCA_028716225.1 Dehalococcoidales bacterium
GAGCGCATTGAGACTCTAGAGCATCGCAAAACATGGGACACGACAGCCTCTGCCATCGCGGGCGTTATTGGCGGCGCATTGGCGTTTATCGGCTCGAAACTGTTCGGATGGGGGGGGAACTAAACCATGTCGATAGTATCGGATCTCATGGGCGGAGGAGCTTCGGGCATCCTCCAGGGCATAGGACAGGCGGCGATAGGCATCCGGACAGCGTTAACCGGGGAGGCGCCGTTAGATTCCAATAAACGTGCCGAACTCGTAGCTCAAGCCGCGCAAATCGAGAGTCAATTAATCCTCGCTCAAATCGCAGTCAATAAAGCGGAAGCCGAGAGTCCGTCGATATTCAAGGGCGGCTGGAGGCCCGCAGTTGGCTGGGTCTGCGTAACTGGGCTCGTCTATTCGTTTTTTCTACAACCATTACTCCCCTGGACGGTGGGTGTGCTGCATTCCACGCCGGTTGCTCCATTACCAACACTGGATACGTCCACGCTCATGACGTTGCTGCTAGGCATGCTCGGGCTAGGCGGTATGAGGACGTTTGAGAAAGGGCGCGGGGTTTAAGGGGGGGGGTGGGGTATGCGAATAAATCTAGATGATATGTCACTAGAGGTCGCGAAACATATCGCTAAAATCATGTCGATTACTGACGCTCTGAGAGACGAGGGAATCTACGAAAGAATACTGGCGAAGCAGCTAAAGGCGGAACTCAAGGCTAAAGCGACGAAGACGATAAAAATAAAAGGGCGGGTAGACCCGGAGACTCTACCAAGATGCGTCAAAATCCTCGCCACCACCACAGCAAGCCAGGGCGAAGAATGCTCGGGCGGAGGAGAGACCGTATTGCAATGGCAGGAACGAGCCTGGGACGTGCAAAGCAAAGCCAGAACCGATGCACATAAACTGCTAGGGCATTATCCGGCGGATAAACTCAGGGTCGATTCGTACGATCACGAGACGGCGCTGGACGAGTTGGATATAGACGATGACGAATGATGGACTCGCACCGAAAACGCGTAAGAATTAGGCTCCGTGATGATTACAGGTACTATGCCAGGCATTGCCTATGGATACGCACAAAGAGCGGCAGCATCGAGCCGTTCGTTCTCAATTCGGCACAAGAATATCTGCATTCGCGGATTGAGGAGCAAAGAGCGAGAACGGGGCGGGTTCGGGCGATTATCCTCAAGGGCAGGCAGCAGGGCTGCTCGACCTACGTTGAGGGGCGGTACTATTGGCGGGTCACCCATCGGCGCGGAGTTAGGGCGTTCATTCTCACGCACGAGGACCCGGCGACGCAAAACCTGTTCGAGATGGTCAAGCGATTCCACAACAACTGCCTGCCGGCCGTGCGTCCGTCTGCCGGGGTTGATAACGCTAAGGAGCTGACGTTTGACAAATTGGATTGCGGATACAAGGTCGGTACGGCAAAAACCAAGGGCACAGGCCGGAGTTCCACAATCCAATTCTTTCACGGGTCCGAGGTGGCGTTCTGGTCGAACGCCGACACTCATGCAGCCGGAATTTTCCAGGCTATCCCCGACGAGAAGGATACCGAGGTGATACTCGAGAGCACCGCTAACGGTATGGGTAATTTTTTTCACCAGGCATGGCAAGACGCGTCTGCCGGCAGATCTGAATTTATTGATGTGTTTATCCCGTGGTACTGGCAAGCGGAATACCGTAAGGCCGTGCCGGAGGGGTTCGTTCTCAGTCCAGAAGAAGGCGAGTATATGGACGCCTATGGATTGGATCTCGAACAAATGGCGTGGAGGAGAGCGAAAATCGTGGAACTAAAAGATCCACTGCTATTCAAACAGGAGTACCCGGCGACTCCCGCGGAGGCATTCCAGGTTACGGGCGAGGAGACACTAATAGCAAGCGAGTGCGTATTACGAGCGCGAAAGTACGCCACCAACGAAGCGCATGGTCCGGTAATTGTCGGGTTCGATCCGGACGCCGGCGGAAAAGACGGAGCCAGCTCAATCTACCGTAAGGGCCGGGTGGCTTTTAATCTTACCCGCTACCGCGGTAACGACGCTATGGCGCACGTCGGAGCGGCTAAAGTCATGCTGGACGATAACGATCCATATGTGGACATGATGTTTATTGACGGATCTGCGGACGGGGTCATATCTAGGCTGTGGGAAATGGGATACCGGCGGCGGGTTAGAGCCGTTAATTTCGGAGGTGCTGCGCTCGCCCCCCAAAAGTACAAAAACAAGCGCAACGAAATATGGGGATTAATGAACGATTGGCTAAACGATGAGCTGCCTGTCTCGATACCTGACGATGATACGCTCCACGCTCAATTAGTCTCGGTCAGATTCAAATACGACTCAAATCATAACCGTGTAATGGAGAGTAAGGAGGCGATGCGCAACAGGGGTATTCGCTCACCCAACGACGCCGACGCCCTGGCTCTCACATTCTCGGAGCCGGTTCGTAGCGTTTCCGAATCCGACACTATGCAGCATTCGAACGCACCAAAGCCTTCGGGTAGTTACTGGAGCGACCGACGATGAGGATAAAAGTTTCGTTTCTAGACCAATTCCACAAGGTGCTCAGCGAGAAAACTATTGGCCCGAACGAGTTGGTCCTAATGCCTAAAAGCGGGTTCTACGTCCGCATTGAGGTACTGGCAGATGAGCAGTAAAAAAGACCGGGTTGATGAGTATATCAATAAGTACCAGACGCTGAAGGGAGAGCGAGAGGCGTCGATAGAGAGCATCGGCCTGGATGTCTCCGAATATATCGTACCGTCTCGCGGGCGATTCCCTGGAGACGATAAAAAACCCGACCGCATGCACGGAAAGCGAGGATCGAAGATATTCGACCCAACCGCTCGAAACGCTCACAGTATTGCCAACAACGGCATGCATTCCGGCCTAACTCCTCCGTCCAGGCCGTGGTTTAAAGTAGGTCTGCAAGATGAGGATCTAGGAGACTGGGGACCGGTTAAGAGGGTTTTTGATGCACTTCAGAGGCGCCTTTATGCGCAGTTTAGGCGCTCGAACTTCTATAGCTGCATGCATTCCGGGTACGGCGAAGTACTGGCGTTTGCGAATAACCTAATCGCTATGCGAGAGTTTATCCAGGGAGGGTTTCATTTCAAGCCGTTTACATTCGGTGAATACTGGTGGGCACGCAACGAACGCGGCAACGTTGATACGGTATATCGTACCGAATGGATGTACGCAATCCAAATGATTGAGCGGTTCGGCATCGATAAGGTATCGAGCCGCGTCAGGGATGCAATGGAGGGGCGCAATAAAAAACCCTATCTGCCGGTAGAGTTGCTGCACGTAGTACAACCCCGCAGCGATTACGATCCCAGCCGCAAAGATGCGCTCAATATGCCCTACGAATCGATTTGGATTGAGCTGGGGAACGACCGGGCTATTGTCAGCGAATCGGGATTCGAAACATTTCCGTACGCGGCCGGGTCCTGGCTGCTGGTCGGATCAGATCAATACGGGTGCGATTCTCCGGGAATGCAGATACTACCGGACGTGAAAATGTTGCAAGACCTCGAAGAGTCGTCATTAATGGCGACTCACCTGGAACTAGATCCCAGCATGCTTGTGCCCGCCTCGCTGCTTGGTAGCCCGATCCGCAAGACCGCCGGAGGGGTGACTTTTTACGACGGACAGCCCGAAGGAATCCGGCGTCTGTTTGAATTTAAATTCGATATTGCAGCCGGAGAAGCGAAAGCTCAGGCGGTTAGAGACCGAATCCGGCACGGGTATTACAACGATATTTTTATGATGATTTTGCAAAACGATCAGAAAGGAAATGTTACCGCAACGCAAATACTGGAGATGCAGGGCGAGAAGATGTTGCAATTAGGTCCGTTCGTCGAGCGGCAAGAAGATGAAATCCTAGATAAATTAGTAGTGTTCGCTGTAGAGCGAATGCTTAAGAGACCGTGGCTGTACGACCTACCGCCACTTCCGGAAGAACTTGAGGGCGCGGATTACAAGGTGGAGTACATCAGTCTCCTCGCCCAAGCGCAACAGATGATAGGTATCAGAGCAATAGACGATACCGTGCAGTTCGCCACAGTCGCCGCGCAGATCACGCCGGAGATTCTGGACAATTACAATATGGATGAACTGGCGCAAGAACGCGCTCGATTGGTCGGCTTGCCCGGTTCCGGTGTAAGGTCGGCCGAGGAACTAGAGCAGATACGCAAGCAGAGAGCGGAGGAACAAAGAGCGATGCAGCAGGCTCAAGTCGGCATGGCTGCGGTCGAAGGGGCCAAAAAACTGGGCGATACCCCCTATAACCCGGAAGAGCCGTCTGTGCTGACCGAGCTTATGTCCGGGCTGGGAGGCAGCGCATGATTCAGACCTCCAAGGAACGCCTGCAGAAACAAGACGAACGGCAGCAATTTATCGATTCCATGTCTATACGGCATGATTTCGAGCTAACGTTCGGAACCCCACACGGAAAGCGAACGCTGGAATATCTCATGGAACGCGGCCACCTACTGGAATCAACGTGTACGGGAAACGCCTGGAGTCATTTTTACGAAGGTGAACGGAATTTCGTGCTCAAGACAATCGGGTCAATGATACCGGGGCTACTCGGTGCAGTATTCGCAGAGGTGATGAGCCAAAGACAATATGAGGTCGATACCGCCAGGGCGCGGATAATCGACGGTGAAGAAAGGACGTGATTATGGATCAGGATACATACATCGGCGGAAATCCGACACAGGGTAACACCGACGCGGGCGATACCGGTGGGGCAGGAACCACGTGGTTTGATTCGCTTCCCGACGATGTTCGGTCGAACGAAGCGGCGGCCGGGTGGAAGGATAAGGCGCCGGGTGATCTTTTAAAGGCTCACCTGGATTTAGAAGGTAAATTGAAGTCGGCTCTCGTCGTGCCTGGAGATAACGCCACCCCGGAAGAGCGGGCCGAGTTCGACGCTAAGATGCGGTCGTTTATGGGCGTACCGGAAAAAGCCGAAGACTACAAGCTGAGCATGCCGGAGGGCGTACCGGCCGATGATCCTATTGTAGGGGCACTAGTGCAGCAAGCCCACGCTCAGGGACTCAATAACGCGCAGCTAAACGGTATTCTCGGAAACATGACCAAGGCTATCGCGGAATATAACGAAGCCCAAAAGATGGCGAATCAAGAGGCTGTGAAGGGTTTATGGGGAGCTAAATACGAAGAGCGCATTAATCGAGCGATTCTTGGCATGGAAAAAGCGGGGGCCAGTGCGCAGTTAACCGCAGAGGAAATATCCGACCTCGCAAAACAATTGCCGTACCATCCCCATATAGTGCGCATTATGGACGAAGTCGGAAGACTGTACTCGGAAGATTTTGTCTCCGGGGGCCGAGCGAATCCAGGAAAGGAAATGGGTAAAACCGCGGGGGGAACTCCTCAGTTGGAATTCCCGTCAATGCAAAAGTAGAGTCGCACTCTCAATAACCTCGCGCAACTAGCAGGGCGCGGGACTCCAAGACCGTCGGGATGACGGACGAAAGGAGATTCAAAAATGAGCACTATAGCCATACAGAACCAGCTCACTATGTTAGAGCTGGCGAAAAACATTGCACCGAACGGGCAACTGCATAAAGTTGCCGCCATTCTCACACGCGTAAACCGCATATGGGATGATATCCCCTGGTTTCAAGCGAACGACATTTTCTCGCACGTTTCCGCGCAAGAATACAGCGAGCCCGAGGGGGAACTTCGCACGTTCAACGACGGTGTGGGGAATGTTAGTGTCGAGACGCAGGAAGTTCGGGATATCCTCTCGATGATGGAAGCATACTCTGATTCGGATAAAGCTATGGTTGACGCTGCGCCGAATCCTCAAGCGTTCCGGAACGGACGTGCAGCGCGAATCCTGCGAGGTATAGGCAAGTCATGGATTGAGTTGCTCTTCTACGGCAATAACGGAACGAACAGTAAGTCGTTCAATGGGCTCGCCGTCCGCCTGAACTCGCTAGCCGCAAGCGCTAACGTAATAGGCGCGGGCGGTACAGGCAGCGATCTTACTAGTATCTATGTGGCCCGTTGGGGAGAGGGTGCCGCCTGGTGCGCATACCCGCGGGGTTCATCTCTCGGGCTGGAACATAGGGACCTGGGCGAGATAACGGCCATTACCGCCTCCGGGAAGAAATTCCAGGCGTATCGGGATTGGTTTAAAATCTACGGCGGTCTTGTGGTTGAGGACCCGAAAGCTATCGGTCGTCTCGCCAATATCGAGACATCCGGCACGACCAACACCTTCGATGAAGACCTTTTAATACAACTCTTGAATCAAATGAGCCCAGACGAAGATTTCTCGTCTATGGGTATTTACTGCAATTCGACGATCAAGACTCAGATGGAAATCAGACTGAAAGACAAAACCAACGTAAACTACACGATGGATCAGGGCCTAGCGCCCGGCGGAGTACTTAAATTTAAGGGTATTCCCGTCCGGCTGTGTGAATGCATCCTGAACACTGAGGACGCTATTAGCTAAGCGGGCCATCATTAGAAAGGAGCTAAAACGATGAGCATTAAAGACGCACTGCTTACATTCAGCGACGCGCAAGCACTTACGGCTACGGCGGATTCGGAAAACATTATAGACCTCGGGGCCGGTGAGGATGCATGGGGATCTACCGTTACTGCGCCTGAATTTGCGCAAGGAAAGCCCATGTGGCTTAACGTGGTGGTCCAGACGGTTCTTGACAGCGCCGGAGGGGCTGCAACTCTTACCACGACACTCTACACCGGGGCCACGACTGGAGCCATTACTACAGCAGCACTTGCTACCGCTGCTATTGCCGAGGCGAGTCTAGCCGCGGGCTACTGTATCCTTTCAGTTCCATTGCCTATGGGTTTGTCTCGATACCTCAAGCTAACATACACGGTCGGCACGGAAGATTTCACGTCGGGAGCAATCGACGCATGGATTGGTTTTGAACCGTATAAAGCGGCATAGGAGGCAATAAATGAAAGTTCGATTAGCAGGCAAGGCTTGGATCAAGGGCAGGCTCTGCCGAAAAGGTGAAGTAATTGAAATGCAAGACGGCTGCAAGCCGCCCAAAGGTTCCGTTGTTATTGATTCACCCGAACCCAAAGCACCGCCGGTAGCCGCTGGCGGGAAAAAATAAGGAGGTTGAACCATGAGCGTAAAACTTATAGATCC
>JAQUQE010000052.1 GCA_028716225.1 Dehalococcoidales bacterium
TCCAAGAGTCGGCTCAAAAAGCCTCTCAGCCCTGCGGCACCCCTAGCGGTCTAGCCTTATTATATTATATAACTTTAATTCAAAAATAACACAGGCCTGACAAAAATGCAAAGCGCCTAGCCAGCAAAAGTCAGGAAAATACAATCGCCGGGTCGTAGTCACAATTTGTCCAAAGCTCTTGACTTTTATGTAACCGCTCATTACAATGAGCACATACTCAATATGTGGAGCAAATAGAATATGCTACAGATGCATCTAATCACTACGATCAACCAAAAGGTGCTGGGCCTGCTTGCGAAATTCTCGGACGAGGAGTTCTATGAGCGGGAAGTAGCTCGTAAGCTCGGGATATCTACCGGCTCGGCAAACCGGTCACTAAACGGGCTATATTCCACAGGGGCTGTCCTACGCCGTCGAGAGGGTAAAATGTATTTCTATTCTATCGATTCCTCTAATGCTGCCTCCACCGAGTTCAAGAAAATGGTGAATCTTATGCTGGTTGAACCATTAATAGAGGAACTGAAGAAGATGTCAAATCGTATTATACTATATGGCAGTTGTGCTCTCGGAACTGATACCTCTGAGAGTGATTTGGATTTATTCGTGGTATCGAGCAGAAAGGAAGATGTGGCCAATGCCATCGGTGATTTTAAATTCCCGAAGGGATTTGAGAATATTCATATTCAATCGGTGATTAGAACCCCCGTCGAGCTACTGGAGAGTGGAGAATCGGAGCGGACTTTCATAGAAGAAGTTGATCGCGGCATACTATTATGGGAAATGGTGGCTGGTGAATCAAGAGTTTAAGCAGTGTCTCGAAAACAAAAAGGTCGTTTCCTTCACCAGAGGTAAAAACCTGGTTAAGAAGGAACTCTCAGCCGCCAAAAGCGACCTGTTGGATGCAAGATCGGGCTATGAGAATGAGCGCTACAAATGGTCGACTATCCAGGGCTATTATGCTATGTTCCATGCCGCCAGAGCGCTTGTCTACTCTCGGGGCTATCGTGAAAAGAGTCACTACTACCTGGCTGTAGCTTTGAGAGCACTATTTGTGGACGAAGGTATAATGGATGCTCAGCTAGTTCGTGACTTTCTCAATGCTATGAATCTCCGCGAAGCTGCTGATTATGAAGCTGAATTCTCTCAATCTGGAGCGAAGGCAGTCATTGCTTCGGCAGAGAAGTTCATTGTAAAGGCAGCCGCTATTTTAGGTGTTAGCGAGTATTCTTTATGACGCAGAAAGAAATGACAAAAGATTTGAAGCCGATTAAGGATTACATACACTCTATTGGCAAAGCACTGACGGTTGGTGATGCTACCGAGCATACCCACCGCCCGGCGCTGAAAACACTGCTTGAAAATCTGGATTCTGCGGTAACCGCTACCAATGAGCCGAAACATATCGAGTGCGGCGCTCCCGACCTTATTCTCAGAAAAGGGTCAGTCACCATCGGCTATATCGAAGCTAAGGATATCGGTAAAAGTCTTGATGAGGCAGAGAAGACTGACCAGCTTAAGCGTTACCGCGATTCACTCACCAACCTGGTTCTGACCGATTACCTTGAGTTCCACTGGTATGTAGATGGGGAATGTCGTCTCAAAGCTCGCTTGGGAAGCCCGACCAAAGATGGCAAAATCAAGCGTGATAAAGACGGAGTTCAAGCTGTTGCCGAGCTTTTAGTCAATTTTCTCTCCCATAAAGCCGAGGGGGTAGGTACGCCAAAAGAGCTTGCCCGGCGTATGGCCCGGCAGGCACACCTTATCCGTAATCTCATCATCAATGCCTTTCAGAATGAGCCGGAGAGCAGCAGTCTACACACTCAACTAGTGGCTTTCCGCGCTAACCTCATCCCCGACCTGTCTGTCGAGTATTTCGCCGACATGTATGCCCAGACCATTGCCTACGGTCTGTTTGCCGCCCGCTGTATCTCTAAGAACGGCGCTTCCTTCACTCGCCTTGATGCAGTTCAGAATCTGCCCAAGACCAACCCGTTCCTGAGAAAGCTGTTTCAGTACATCGCCGGCTACGACCTCGATGATCGGATTGCCTGGCTGGTGGATGACCTAGCGCAGGTATTGGCACAGGCAGATATGGATGCAGTTCTGAAGGACTTTGGTAAGCACAGCGGCAAGGAAGACCCGGTGGTGCATTTTTACGAGACTTTTCTGAAGGAATACGACGAGAAGATACGGGATATGCGCGGCGTTTACTACACTCCGGAGCCGGTGGTTTCCTACATCGTGCGCTCTATCGACCACCTGCTGAAGACCCGCTTCAACAAGACACAGGGGCTGGCTGATGATAAAACGCTAATCCTCGACCCAGCGGTGGGTACGGCCACCTTCCTCTACATGGTGGTAAACGAGATTTACCAGGCTATCGTCGGCAAGGGACAGCAGGGATTGTGGAACAACTACGTGGCGGAGAAGCTTCTGCCGCGGATATTCGGCTTTGAGCTGCTCATGGCTCCCTATGCTGTCGCGCATCTCAAGCTAGGGCTTTTACTTCAGGAGACTGGCTACGAGTTCCACAGCGACCAGCGCCTGGGCATCTATTTGACCAACACGCTGGATGAGGCTATAAAGCATTCCGAGACGCTCTTTGCCCGATGGATAAGCGAGGAAGCCAACGCCGCTGCCAAGGTCAAGAAAGATGAGCCGATAATGGTAATGATAGGCAATCCGCCGTACTCCGGGCACTCGGCAAATAAGGGGGAATGGGCGAGGCAATTGGTGGAACGCTATAAGACCATTGACGGCAAGCCTCTGGATGAGAAAAACCTAAAATGGCTTCAGGACGACTATGTGAAATTCCTTGCCTTCAGTCAGTGGCGCATCGAGCGAACAGGGCAGGGCATCCTGGGCTTTATTACCAATCACTCTTATCTGGATAACCCCACCTTTCGCGGTATGCGGCAGTCCCTTATGAATACGTTTACGGATATTTATATTCTTAATCTCCACGGCAACGCCAAGAAAAAAGAGGTTGCTCCGGACGGTGGTAAAGACGAAAATGTATTTGACATCCAGCAGGGAGTGGCTATCTGTCTGCTGGTAAAAGAGTTGGGTGAAACCGAGCCTAGCGGGGTGCATTATGCTGACCTCTGGGGGCTAAGGGAGGACAAATATCATATCCTGATTGAGGACAATATAATCGAGACTAAATGGATTGAACTCAAACCAGGTAGTCCGTTTTACTTCTTCGTACCTATTAGAGAAGATTTGTTAGCAGATTACGAGAGGGGATGGAAGCTTTCAGATATTTTCCCTACAAATTGTGTAGGGTTATTCACAGCTAGAGATGGGTTGACTATCCGATGGTCAGCTAAAGAGGTTCAGAATACTATTCATGATTTTGTGAAATTACCGCCAGACGAGGCAAGAGATAAGTATAACTTGGGGGAGGATGTTCGTGATTGGAGGGTATCTCTGGCGCAGAAAGACCTCGAAGATTCGGGGTTGAGTCCAGAATTGATAGTCCCTATACTCTATCGCCCCTTTGATGTGCGCTATACCTATTACACTGGGCATTCTAGGGGATTCCATTGTATGCCTCGTCCCGACGTTATGCCTAATATTATTAAACGAGACAATCTAACGCTCTGTATAGGAAGAGCAGGGCAAGTCGTGGGTCCTACTCAATGGGACATAATTTACTGTAGCCGACAAATTGTGGACCTAAATATTTTCTACAGAGGTGGTGGCCAATGCTTCCCCCTCTACCTATACCCTGCCGAAGGGGAGATGCAGTTTGATGGCGGCAAGCGCCGCCCCAACCTGAATCCGGAGTTCATCAAGGCTGCCTCGGGGAAGCTGGGGCTGCCCTTCATTGAAGACGACCGTGGAGACTTGGTTCAGACCTTTGGCCCGGAAGACATCTTCAACTACGCCTATGCCGTCTTCCACTCGCCCACCTACCGCACCCGCTACGCCGAGTTCCTCAAGATAGACTTCCCGCGTTTGCCGCTCACCTCGGATAAAGGGCTTTTCAAATCGCTGGCGGCAAAAGGCGCTGAACTGGCAGCCCTGCACTTGATGGAGTCGCCCGCGCTGAATAACCTCTTTACAGAATACCCTGTCGCCGGCTCCAATGAAGTGGAAAAGGTAAGTTATGACGAAAATAGCCAGCGCGTCTACATCAACAAGACGCAGTATTTTGAGGGTGTGTCACTGGAGGTTTGGGATTTCCACATCGGCGGCTACCAGGTCTGCCAGAAATGGCTCAAAGACCGCAAAGTGAGAAAGCTAAACTACGATGAGCTAATCCACTACCAGAAGGTCATCGTAGCACTGAAAGAGACCATCCGGCTGATGGCTGAGATAGACGAGCTGATATCGGAGTGGCCGATTGGGTGAGGGCTAAAAGAGATGTGGGGTATGATAGCCAATATCTTCTCAAGCATATACCCCAGGTGAGCGGATAGATCTAGAGTTAGGATAAAAGTAAAATACTTTAAGTACGATTTAATCCGTAATGATGCCAGTGACATGCTAGTGGTAATTACTCCCTACCCAAATCGGTATTATGCCGAGATTGAATTCTCGCATCGTGGAAGTGCAACAACAATAAAGAACTTGATCCTTATTGTCAACGGAGATGTTAGCTTGGATGCTGCTAGTTTCAATCCTGTAAAGCTTCAACATGGCGACTTTCAAAAGTAGGTAGTTACCTTCCCTATGGAAGAGAATGTGGCAGTTACCGAAGGGACTTTTGAAATACAAGCAATCGATGCTTTTAAGAGAGTTGCTGACCGATTTAGAGGCCGTTTCCCCATTGTGCCGGCCATATGACAATAAGAGCGAACCTATCATTCCAGGAAGTTCAGACGCCAACAGACCGCACACGGCAACTATGAAAATGAACATTCCGTCAGAAAGTGCAGGCAACCTTTATCTTGACAAGCGTGTTATAATCAAATGAAGTTTTTAGAGGAGTTGGGAATAGAGCTACAGTCAAAGAGGTGCAACGAATATAGCAATAAATACGTTGCTTAATATATCTAACGACTGCCAACGAAGAAGAAACCTTTTGTTAACAAGGAGAAAAAGTAAAATGATAACTAAACCAATATCTAAGATTTTAGGCGTGGGACTGGCCATCGGCCTGACTCTTTCGCTGGGCGCCGCCTTTATTACTGCTCCTACGGCCCGGGCCGACGAAATGGAGTGGGGCCCGGTCAACACACCGAGCTGGGATGACATGTTCATCCTACCCAGCTCCGACATCCTCGACTACGCCGTCGGCGGCGACGAGGGCGAGATCATCTATGCCGTCCTCGAGTTATCCAGCGGCTGCACCGAGGTCGGCTGGCAGAATGAGAACGGCCAATGGTATAACTACGCCCTGGTCAAGTCCGATGACGGGGGCGTCACCTGGAACGACTTAACCGAGAACGTCGTCGAGGCCAGCAGCCTGCCAGATGTCCCCACTATTGGCGTATCCGACGACATCATGTGTCTTAACTTTGTGGCGCTGGCACCCGATGACGAGGACTGGGTGGCCGTGGCCGGCTACATCAACACAGGTAAAGTCGGCAGGGGTCCCGGCACACCCTTTGTTGTTGCCTCCGAGGACGGCGGCGACAACTTTACCTATGCCCATCCGATTGAGGACCCCTCCGCTGGCACTGCTGGTACTGCCATGGACTTTATGATGGACATGGCAATATCTCCAGCGGTAGGCGACATTCATAACATCGCCCTGGCCGGCATCTCTCTTGAAGGTTACGCTGCTCCCCCCGGACGGGGAGTCGTCTTCCGCCTCGAGGCGGGCACATGGCTTACCGGAAGCTGGGTGGACACCCGGTTCTATCCCGGCTGGAACGACAGCACCGATGACATCGATGACTGGGCTATCGAGATGTTCGGGGTGGTTGCCGTGGACTTCTCGCCCAACTTCGACATGGACGATACCATCGTCTGTATGTGTGTCCAGGATGCTGGTGTAGACATACCTACGTGCCCCTATATCCAGGAGGGCACCTGGAGTGATGACATCGCCTGGAACGCCGAGGCCGGCTTCCCCGATGCCGTCCAGATTACCGATGAAGGTACCACCCTGATCACACTGGCCGAGATTAGAAGCATGGGCTTCGCCCTGCCCGCCGACTTCGACGGTGCCGAACCGGCCGACAACAACATCTACCTCTACGTTGATGCGATAGACCCCATGGTAATGCCTCCTGTCATCAAGGGCTATGTCTTCATCTCTGAGGACGGCGCCCTGACCGGCCGCTGCGGCCCCTCGGGCGACCCGATACTGGCCAGCATCGACGTCTACGGTGACGCCGATACCTGTAAGGCCATGGTCGGCGTCTATGCGGAACAGTTGGCCGGGGTACTAGACGTGGCAGAACCGATACCCTGTGAAGGGGTGGCGGTCTACCACACCGTCGAGCTCGACGACTGTTGCCCGGAGTGGGAGTGCGCCTGCAAGGACCCCTCGGGTCCATACATGGCGGTGGTCTCCTACACCCCCGACGGTGAGAAGGCCTTCGCCTCCACCAGCGGCAGCTTCCAGTACCATCGTATTTTCTACATGGCCCCCTGGCCTGATTCTGAGGAATCCTACGGCAACCCGCTCGATGAATCCGCCTTCTCGGTGAGCCTCGACGACGCTGTCTCCTTCAACCAGATAGGTCTGATCGATACTAATATCGACGTGCTCTCCGATGTAGCCGTCTGCCCAGACTGTAGCGTTATATACCTATCCACTTTAAATAACGGTTTGTACCCCTGCCTTGGAGCAGAAGAAAACGGGGGTGCTAATCATGCAGTATCCCCTCGACTAGAGGGATGGTTTGCTTGCGATAGCGTCTGGCGGAGCTATGATAACGGCGATACTTGGGAGCGGATCTATCATGGTGACTGGCTA
>JAQUQE010000053.1 GCA_028716225.1 Dehalococcoidales bacterium
CTTTGTCCTTAGTTCGTGAACATTTTTGGCCGACAGAGCCGAAAGACGAAACGGATTAAATTGAGTCTCCTTCCGAGGTGAGGGGAACGGATGCCCCCTGCCTTTTTTAAGGGCTTTCCATGAGTGACATGAGATGGACATTCTCGGACTTGTACACTAACGTAGCCGAGTTCCTAGGTCTTGGTTCAAGTCCCACCGGCAGCAACCTGACAATGGTGAAGAACTATACCTATCGTGGGTACATGAAGCTGCTGACTGAAATGAATCCAGCTTTGCGCCGGAGACACCCGTGGAGCTTCCTAAAGAAATCGGCACAGTTAATTACCAGCGATGGGGTGTATAAGTATGGCTTGCCAGAAGATTTTTGGTGTCTGGTTGACCCGGTGAACTTTGATTCGGATGACGGCTATGCGCCGCTTACCAAAGTGTCGAGGGAATATATCAAACGGCTGCGGGCCGCCACGACTTATGAGTCTGTTCCAACACATGTTAGTGTCGGGTCCGGGGATTATAGCCCGTCCACCAAACAAGGCGGTGAGATTTGGTTATATCCAACGCCGAACAAGGAGTACAAATTCCAGTATGACTACACCTTCATGCCGGAAAAACCCACCTCGGACTCCGATTACTTTGTGGGCGGACCAGAAGTGTCTGAGGGCATTCGGTTATGTGCCCTGGCGGTAGCCGAAGCAGAAGAGGATGAAATTGTAGACGGGCCAATGCAAAGACGGGCGGCTGCATATCTGTTGTCTTTGATGATGGCAGATATGACAGTCGATACTCCGGACACCGTTGGCCCGATGCGTAACGGTAGTGCACAGAGCGTGGAACTAGATAATCGTTATGTGCGATCAATTCGGGACTTACAAACGTGGTATGATGATCTTAGTATCTAAGGAGTAGAAAATGGGTAATGTGAGTGCATATAACATCAACGCTGCTTTGGCCCGGTCGCCGGAAGGTATTGCTTTTGGGAAGGTGGCGCAGCGAGTGAAGGCCGCCGATTTCACGGACGGTGGTGGCACTTCCGGAACACTGACCATGAACCAGCAAATCCCGGCGAAGTCTTTCGTATTAGGGACTTTTGTGAACGTCATTGAAGCTTTTGACGATGACACGTCTGCTGCTTTGAAAGTCGGCAAAACCAGTGGCGAGGATGAGTTTAGTGATGGAACGTCGATTGATGTTTCGTCCGCTGGCGTGGCAGGGGATAGTCCGGAAGACCCCCTTGAGTTCTTGGCTTCAGCACAGAGCGTCTACTTGCAGCTTACTTCCGACAGTGATTTTACGGACGTGGCGGCGGGTGACGGTGAGATGATTGTGGAAGTCTGGTATCTGACTGCTGATCGTAGTGACCTGACTCGCGGATACCCGGACCGCAATCGTAAAGGCTAAGGAGTAAATCATGGCACAGAATGACGGAAAGAGCATTCAATTGGCTACGTCAAAAGGCGGCGTTGAGGTATTGACGATTGCCAACGATGTGGCTCAGGGAGCGGATCAGCCGTGCCGACGAGCGTGGATTTACTCTCCGACAGGAAACAATGACGCGTATTACAATCATGGAGCCACCGCCGATGCGGACGATTACCTGTTGTTAGAGGGGGTAGAGATTGAACTTCCCATCTCCAACACCAATCAGATCAACATTTACGGCACGGATGGTGATAAGATTTATGTGCGCTGGTACGGATAAGGAGTAATAACGTGGCACGCAAAGTTTCATTATCCCGGCAGAAGTTTGGTCCGGTTGGTTATTCCGAAACTCCCGATGAGGTCATTACCCCACAAGGAAAAACGCAAACTCCACAAGGGGTGCGTAACTTTCAACGTCGGCGTCGAGAGACTGAATCGGCTCCTGGATATGAATCCCCCGGTCGCTCATGGTCTTTGCCAGACCAGAGTTTGAATTTGGTGGAAAAGATTCAGTGGGATGCCATGAAACAGAGGTTGGCTAGGGACAAGGAAGTCCAAGCCTCCTGGAAGCGGTATCAAGAGCTTACGAAAGGCGGGGAACAATGGGACTATGACTCGTGGTTGTTCTTGAATTATGGAAAAGGCAATCTGGGCGGGCAACGACTGAGCCAGTACACAGGGAGATTCTAGATGAAGATTGAACTACCAGCACCAGTCAAAGGCGTATTCAAGGGCTTTTCAGCGGATAAGTCCCCTCAGTTGACCTCTGCATACATGAATAATGTACGCCCGCGAGATGTGTTGGAGGGCAAGATGCGGATCGGCCAGCGTCCGGGGCTGGACAAGTGGGGGAACGGAGACCAGATCGGGGAAGAGGAACAGCCGGTAGTGTTTATCCTGTCCGTAGCGAGTGTGGTATGAGCATTATATCCCAACAATCCGAATGGGATACATATATTGCCTTAACCCCTAAGCCGGGGCATAGGTATAAAAAGGCACGCGCTATTGCGCTCTCACAAACCACCACGCTAGATTATATATATGTGCCTAGCCCCAATCCCTTTACTCAATATGTAGGGGTTGAGGTTTGTGCAGATGCAGGTGGCGTTCCTGGGGAGGTTCTAAGGGATTCATTGCCAACGTGGTCTAAACGTCACACTCTCAATCTTACTGTATCGCCCGGCGTATATTGGTTTGTGCTATATCCAACAACGGATGCTTCGTTTTATGGGAAAACGGGTGTTCCATCTGTAAGGGATTTAGACTACGGGACCACAGAATGGTATTCTACCGGTGTGGCATATGTATATACCTTATATGGCGAGATAGAGGAGCCACCGCCACCCCCCGCCCAGGCCACGAACCCCACTCCCACAGACAATGCCTGGGGCGTGAAGTTGAATCTTCCCTATTTGCAATGGGAGTGTGAGACAGAAGGTGCAACATTTGATGTTTACTTCAAACAGGCATCTGGTGAAGCTTTTGGTTTTTTCACTCAAATCGCGAACGATTGGCCGCTCAATTTTATCTTCCTGCCCGATGTGATTGATCCTGAACTTGTTTTTCCAAGTAATGGAAAGATTCCCCCCCTGACCTATGGGGGAAACGTTGGGGCTGGAGAAGGATATTATTGGCGAGTTGACACAAGATCAGGGGAGGAAGTAGTCCAGGGGGACGTATGGTCGTTTAGTACCATTTCCTTTGCTCCACCCCTTCCGGACGGGCTTACACTTCCGCCAGGAACAACGGAACCTACGGGAGTCGCGACAGGACGAAACGCCATGAAGACCCTGCGGCGGCTGGTAGCATTTACCAAGAACTCTGTTTTTTACGAGACCTGAACATGAGCTTAGCGGATTATGGTGAAAACAAGATTCTGGACGAGTGGTTTACGATTTTCGGTTCGACCTTATATGTTGGACTTTCGACGGCTGATCCCCTGGATGATGGAACCGGATTGGCCGAGCCGACGGGGGGAGGATATGCCCGCAAAGCAACGACAAATGCCGATTGGAATGCCGCCAGTGGAGGAAGTCGCACTAATTCTGTGGTATTTACCTTTGATCCAGCAACCGGAAATTGGGGAACCATTTCTCATGTCTGTTTTTTTGACGCGCTTAGTGGCGGAAACTTGTTAGCGTCCGGGGCACTAACCCAGCCAAAAGCTATTTCGGCGGATCAGGTTGCTAGCTTCCCGGCCGCATCCTTGACGATTGGCTTGGATTAGATATGCCCTTGATGGACTATTATAATTCGGGGGATGACCAAAGTTATTCTGTTGGTACAACGGAATGGCGTGCCCAGACTTTTACCCCTTCGACTACCTATTCCATAAGCTTGGTCAAAATCAAGGCTTATTATATGTTCAACCCCCCTTCCTCAGTAATCGTTAGCATTCGTGCGACGAGCGGGGGTTTGCCAACGGGGGATGACTTAACTTCCGGGGAATTGCCTGGAGATCAACTGCCCGTCGCGATAGGCGATTGGGTTAGCATTAGTTTGACTCCGTATGAACTAACGCAGGGTACGCAATACGCTATTGTGGTGCGAATCATCGCCGGAGGTTTTGTAAATGTTTTTTGGCAAGTAGACGGTTCCACTCCAACATACGAAGGGGGGATGTTTGTTAGGTCTGCCGACTCCGGGGGCTCCTGGGTAGCTGAACCAACGTATGATGCTATGTTTGAGATCTATTCGGGGGCACAGACCACCGAGCTATCAGGCACTATAAATGGGCAAGGATCATTTATTGGGCTTTTGGGGGTATATGCTAATCAATCTCTTGGTGGCAGTTTCGTTGGGACGGGCAGTTTAGGTGGTGGGATTCTTCTCAAGCCTAATTGGCGGACGGAGCGGTTCAAGACTATTCAACATCTTGTCGCCATTGGCAATGACGAAGTATGGAGTGAGACTATGGCGGGAACCATGACACAAGTGGCAGCGAGTGTGGGCGAGATCAATACGTCCGATATGCTATCCGCGTTCGAGGCATTTCAGAAGGTGTTCATTGTCAACGGGGCCAATAAGAAGGTCCTGGATTTCATCAATGACAAGCTAACGGTCGCCGCACCGCTCACCACGCCGCCGTTAGCGGGCGACACGCTGACCCAGGCCGCATCCGGTGCCGCGATGATTGTGGACGCGGTGTCGGCGGATAAGACAACGATCTACGGGTACCGTATCACGGACGCCACGTTCGACACAACGAACTCCGTAACGTCGGACAATGAGGGTGGGGATACGATGGGCCCCTCCAGTTTTGTACCGGCCACCGCAACGTCAAGAAGCTCAGGGCCCTTCTGGTACGACTGGGTCCCCCACCCTTCCAAGATCACACAGATGCCGGTCAAGGCGTACCTCTCGTGCCTGTACCGTGGCCGGGCGGTTCTCGCCGGTAACCCGGAGGACCCCCACCAGTGGTATATGAGCCGACAGGCGGACCTGTTCGATTGGGATTTCGCCTCGAATGACGCACAGTCCGCCGTCGCTGGAACGAACGCGGACGCCGGTAAGGTGGGGGACGTGATTCGTGCTCTCGTGCCGTACCACGATGACTATTTGTTCTTCGGCTGTGCCAATTCGATATGGCTCCTGGATGGTGATCCCGCTGCGGGCGGGACCCTACAGCCGCTTAGTGATACGGAAGGGATGCACGGAGCCTATAGTTGGTGCTTCGATTCAGAGGGCAACCTGTGGTTCTGGGGAACGAGCGGGATTTGCGTGATCCCGCCGGGGCCGGGGAAGCCCGTGTGCCGGACCGCCCACATTCTCCCGAAACTCTTAGATGAAGAGAATATCGACCCCGCCCGGTATCGTATCGTTTTCGGGTATGATAAGAAACGTACCGGTATCTTTATCTCCATCACCAAGTTGGCGGACGGTACCAACTCATGCTACTGGTTCGATCTCAAAACGGAGGGGCTGTTTCCAGAAAGGTACCCGGAGCAATGCGGGGCGTATTCGATACACTACTATCATACGAATGATGATGGACTGTCGGACCTCTTGGTCGGATGCCGGGATGGGTACATCCGCCATTGGGATGATGCCGCGAAAGACGACGACATTGGATTGGTCGATCAGGCTATCGACAGTTATGCCGTGGTCGGCCCCGCCGCTATGGGCAACCCCCCCGGACGTGAGGGGACGCTCAGCGGCGTGCAGATCGAAACCGGCGGCGGGAATATAGGTGGGGCGGAAGCGGATTCGGACCCCATCACGTACTCTATATACACCGATCTAACCGCTGGGGGGGTCATCGAAAAAGCCATCGCCAACAATTCCCGGCTTACCCGTACCGTCCTCGCTCCCGGTTGTCGGCGGGGCACGCGAAACCGGCAGGTGGTACGCGGGGCGTTCGGGGCCGTACAGTTGCGTAACAATACCAAGGGACAATCCTGGGCCGTTGAGAAACTGGTCCTCAATGAATAGGAGGTCAACATGGCAAACTCTGCACTAACATCTTATCTGGAGGCCGCTGAGAAAGCCCGCAGCCGGACGCAGGAGCGGTTGGACGAGGCACTGCGGCTTGCGGAACGGTCGATTGGGCTGTGGGAAGGCCCGGACAGTGAGTACATGAAGGGAATCCAGAGCCAGCTAGAACGAGAGCGTAAGAAGTATCTCGCCGGGGGCACGCAGTCCCTGGTACAATCCGGGCTCTTCAATACCACCATGCGGGCGGGATTAGGTGGCCGGTTCGCTGAGGAGGTCGCCGCACCCACACTGTCACAGGCCCAGGCCCGGCAGATGGAATTACTGTCCCAGGCTCTCATGCAAAAAGCGGGCATTCTTGCCTCCGTGGAAGATGTTGGCCCCGACCCGGCCCTCCTCGCCTCACTTACCCAGGCGGCGAATACGTATGATCCCTACGGCGGGCGGACTACCTTCGGCGAGAGCAGCTTCGGAAACTACGGCCCCTCTACGACATGGGCCGCATCCTCCGCCCAGGAAGCGGCACAGGCGGAACAGGATCGGCTAGCTCAGATTGCACGTAACCGGGCGAACGCGGACTCGTATGGCACAGGCTCCGTACCGAACGCGTTTTCACTGGGGGGTAGCGTGGTCCAGCCCGCGGCTACGACCTCTACGCGGAAGCCGGGGTTCGGCACGGAGCCCAAGACCCCCGTGCTGGATGTAACCCACCTCTACCAACCGTTCGGGTACGGACTGGCGGGGCAGTATGTACGCGTAAGGTGATATATGGGTATACCCAATCTAGGCCCGGCACCGAAGGCGAGAGACCCGGAGGCGGTCAAACGCTGGCTTCATAAGTTGAGCCGCCAGGTCGGGGTGGGGGCGGCCCCCACGTTTCGGGGGCTCACCGTTACGGGAACGGTAAGTCTAAACCTTCCGGACGGTCTGGTGTACGTGAAGGACAAGATCGTAAAGAGTGGTCCGTTTGATGCGGACCTTGGGTGTTATAGAATAG
>JAQUQE010000054.1 GCA_028716225.1 Dehalococcoidales bacterium
GGTCGTGACATCCGGGGGCACGGCGGGGACGACGGGTCCGACAAGCGCCGTGACTGTCAGGATGGTAACAACGTAGGAGGCTTCAGATGGAAAAACTGATAGAGAAGGCGTTGCTGCGTGGTGAGCCGATGTCCGGGGCGGATGTCGATGTCGACTTCATGGTTCGCGAGTTGGACTTCGAGGTTTCTCGGTGGAAGCGGTATTTGCAGCGCGTCAAAGACGAGCGCGATATTTTGAAGAGGGGCAAGGTAGACCCCATTGAATCCATGCAGCGGCTGTATAAGCTATACAAGGAGATTGCTACGGTGGGGAAGAACAAGTCAGACGATTACATGAAATCGTACAGGTTTGGGCGGGGATAATGAAATGAAGAAACTCATAGAGAAAATCGAGAATCGCGTTGTCGAGGGTAAAGAGGACTACGACATTGTTCTCGATAAGGATTTCGACATGGTGTACAAGGGCTACCAGCTCAGGAGATGGCATGTGCGCCGGGGCGGGAAGTCAATTTACCGGATTGACGATGAACGCCGAGGGTATCGAGTTGTGTCTGTATTGCCGGGTGAGTCTCTTTCTCACGGTGTCTTCCATAGCTTTGACCTGGCAGTCGCGAAGGTAGCGTCGCTTATAGACGCGACGGTCAATGCGTTTGGGGAGAAATACGACGTTACTCCGCGAAAAAAAGGCGGGGAATGGTCAACCATCGAAGTGAGGTAGGTACGATATGCGAAGCCTTTTGGAGCGACTGTCGGCGGGTTCTATCAGAGCGTCTGTCCAGACGGGTGATGCGTGGTTGACGTTCAAAGAAGACGGGGATCGTATTGATTACACGGTATGGGCATTTGTGCTCCCGTACTTTGGGGAGCAACCGGCGAATGATTCTGTATATGTATTTGCCCGTGGGCGTACTCCTGGGCCTATCGATGATCTGGTAGACAGGATGCAGCGTTCTTATCGTTCGAATTCGTATTTGATGGAATACGATGGATCGAGGACCGATTATCCATACACCAAGGGCAAGTATACTGGATTGACAAGCAAGGATGTGTCCGAGGGACCAGGATCTACTACTTACAGGTTGTCAAAGCTATAGGAATAATGCGTAGTCTTTTGGAAAAGATTGAGAAGAAACAAGAGGCATCGTATTTGGGCAATCTGGGTGCTGTGGAGATGATGCAGTTTTACCGTGCTGCATCGCGGCAAGATGTGCAAAAAATGGAGCGGCTGCTATCGGACGGTGATTTCGAGGGGGCATGGGCGCTCTTGCAAAAAGTAACAGGAACGAAGCTTGCGAGCTTGCGATCTCATAGGGCAAAATGAGACAGCTTTTGGAGAGGCTTGGCTCTTTTAAAAATCTTAAAATAGGAGCCATATACACTCATCCTCGTGCATCAGAGAAGTTCATGTGGACTGGCATTATAATTCCACCTGAAGATAGCATTGATTTTTATTGTGACATATGCCGAAAGTCTCTTGTTGGAAATAGACAGTTTGTTTTTGCTATGAATAGTCGTGACTTTTTAAACTATAAACCTTCTGAAGAAGGTGATTTTGTAAATATTGGGAGTGAATGTGTAAAGAAAATGTCTCAGACTGGAGATCCTGTTTGGGATGTGAAATCGTCTGATTTTGGAGAACCATGAAAAATCTTCTTGAACGATTGGAGTTGACGGAGGCAAAGGGTGCAGTGATTCACGTCCGGGAACTTCCTGGTGCTATCCGTAAGGTGCTCAAGGAAGTGGGATTCAAAAAGAGCGACATCACGGTGGTGCCCGAGGATCGCGTGAGTCTGCAGGGGTATTCCGGGGAGGGATACCGGGCATTTGCGGCTGTGGTGAACCTCGAGACCGGACAGTACAGTCTGCATTGGGGAGACTGGGGTGGCCCGAATGCTTATGCGAAGAAGGCTGTGGATTGGGACGACAAGAAGCACGCGATACCGCCGAACAAGGGTGCTGTGGTGCTCGGATACCAGGGCGGCACGGGGCCGGTAGGGGCCACGGTCTACGTCCATCCAGATACCATTTCGGGATTCTTGCCGCCGCAACACGATCTCACGGACAGACAGCAATCGATCTTGGGCATGTGCCGATATACATCGGCGTATAAGAAAGAACTTTTTCAACGGAACGACGTGACCCCCGAAGAGATAGACGATTTGGTGAAAGCGGGGTTCATTGCCAGGTCGAGCAGCGGAGCCACAAGGCTTACCATATCGGGCAAGAACGTAGTTCAGGGTATGCGGTGGTAAGGAGTAGCAGGTCATGAAAGAACTGATTGAGCGAATGGATACGCGGGACATCAGGGAGCTGATAGACTACGCCGAGCAACTTGGGGACATATCGAGGGATATAGAGAAGATGCTGTCTCGGCCGAATGCCGGGCGAGTCTTGGGCGACGAATTACGCACCATACGGAAGGCCGTAGACATGATTGACAGTGCGTGGTCAGAGGTAGGCGAGCGAATTTCTCGAGCGGAAAACCTAAAATAAGTTGACAAATTATTTTAGGTTATTATAATAATAGTATGAAGATTTGCAAATATACAGGAAGTAAAATGTTGGGATGCAGGGGGTACAAGGGGTATGGGGACGGAACAACCGACGATGATGATGGAGACAAGAAAAACGAGATCGTCCGGGTAGGGTTTCGCGGCGGCGAAATAGAGGCGGTACAGCTACCAGACGGATCGGTCTGGGTTTCGGTGCGCCGGGTCTGCGAGCACCTCGGGATTGACCCATGGAATCAGCAATTGAAACTCAAGGAACAGCCTTGGGCTCGTACCGTGATTATCACGGTACCAGACGTAAGGGGCCATAAGCAGGAAGCTTTCATGCTCCATCTGGACAACCTGCCTATGTGGTTGACGAAGATCAATCGTAACAAGGTGAGCCCTGATACTCAGCCTTTGCTGGATGCGTATCAGAAAGAGGCGGACGGAGTTTTGAGAGATTATTTTTACGGCAGGTCGCCAATGAAGATGCCTACATATGTGGAGGCTCTTCGGCAGCTAGCTGATCAGCTCGAGACAAACGCTAAAATCAAAAACGAAAACCACATGCTCAAGCTCAAGGGTAAGGTGGACCGGCCTTTTATTCTTGCTGGTAAAGCCATGATCAATACCGAGGCTTACTGCAAAATTGCCGAATTTGCAAAGTCGGTCAAAATCGACGGCAAGATTTTAGGCCCGCTCAAGATGTTCCAGTTCTTGCGCGCGAAAGGGGTTTTATTCAAAAAACCTCACGGGGATAACCTACCATATCAGTGCCATATCGACACCGGGAGATTTATCGTGCAGCAGGGCACGCATCCGGATGGACACGGCGGGGAGAAGATTCACCATACGACGTATATCACCCGAAAAGGGGAGGGGTACGTCATAAACCTCATGATCAACGATCCTCTTTTTTTGCACATGTCGATTACAGTACGAGGCGAAAACCGGGTTATGTTCTAGTAGTTTTAAAAAAAAATCTACATCTTTAATGTTGACAAACTATATTGAGATGTTATCTTTATTATAGGAGGTAGCGAGATGTGGTTGGCAATATTTTCACTGGTAATCATGATGGTGGGCTGCGAGACGGTAGGGCCGGATACCGACGCGGATACGGATGTCAACACGGACAATCAGGCTAGTACCGATGCGGATACGGACAGCGATACCGACACGGATACCGACGCCGATTCTGACAATGATTCCGATGTGGATGCGGATACAGACACGGATTCTGACAGTGATTCCGATGCGGATACCGACGCCGATACAGACGCGGACACAGATGTAGATACGGATACGGATGCTGATACGGACGCCGATGCGGATACGGATGCGGATTCTGACAGCGATGCCGATAGTGATACCGACGCGGATTCCGATACGGACGCGGATATGGAATGTAATCCATATGCGTGTCGATACGACTGTGGCGAGGCTCCGGTGATACCGGGAAGTTGTCTCGGTGTTGGCATGAAGTGTTGTGATTTCGGCGATACGGATACTGGCGGGTTGGATACCGGGGAACCAGATACAGGAACTGGCGAGCTAGATACCGGAGAGATGGATACCGGAACCGGAACGTACAATCCGTGCCTAGAGATAAACGGCATGGAGTACCCGGAGGGTAGTGGTCACTGCTGGTATATGCGACCGAGTGACGATCCCCAAAGCTGCTCTTCGATGTGCGCTGATGCGGACCTGGAGGTCGACGGTGATTTTATGTCTTCCTTTTTTGCTGACCCAGAAAATTGCCGAAAAATTATCGAATATAGGGGGTATTTCGCGACGTACGAATACGTATCGTTCGCTCACAACGAATGCGAAACAGATTATAATGGCCATGCAATACTCTTTGGTTGTTACGTTGATAGCGGTAGTGCCAGTGCGAGTATCGGACGGATCGTTCTTGCAAAATGCGGAGACACAATAGACGTAGAGGCTGAGTTGCCGCTTTCTACCCAACAGCTCATTTGCGCTTGCAAATAGTAAAAAAAAATGTTGACAAATTAATTCTAGGCTATATACTTTAAGATAAAGATGGCGGGCAAGATGTCCGCAGGGAGGTTTACATGGATTTCCACTTCGATGTTTGTCCGGAATGTGATGGTCTCGGGGTTCTCTATGCCGATGGTTGGGGCATCGAGGAATGTCCGGTGTGCCGGGGAACCGGGGAAGATCGCATGACGTTGGTCTTCGAGAAGGAGGATGCGGCATGATGATCGAGCTATCTATTCATAGGGATTACGTTCCCACTTGGGGGGCGTGGGAGGGGCTGCGTGAAGTCTTCCAAAACGCGCTCGATGAGCATGACCGGGGGCGACCGATCAAGGTCAAGCATAAAGACGACCAGCTCATAGTCGGCAACGAAGGCGCTGAACTGCGGGCGGAGCATTTGCTCATCGGAATGAGCGACAAGGCGGGGACAGGGCTACGTGGGCGTCACGGCGAGGGGCTAGATGTCGGGCTCCTCGCGCTCGTGCGTGCGGGGTTTGCGGTCGAGATCCGCACACCGACCGAAAACTGGACGCCGCTCATAAAGCGGAGCGAGAAGTACGATGCGGATGTGCTGTACATCAAAACGACGAAGGTGAAGCAGCGTCGTGGCGGGACGGAATTCAGAATCAGTCCGGTTACCGAAGAGCTGTATGCACAGGTCAAGTCGCGATTCCTGGACCTGCAGGCGCTGGGTCCGGATGACGCTGTGGAAGATAGCTACTACGGCGCGGTATTGCTCAATCCCGCGCATATGGGGATGATCTTTGTCAAGGGGATCTATGTTCAGAGCGATCCTGAAATCGTGTACGGGTACAATTTCCTGAACGTTGGGCTGGATCGCGACCGAAGGATCGTCTCAGACTTCAATTTGAAGTGGGCATCGTCGGCAATCCTGGCATCTGCGATGGCGGCCAGGCCAGAGCTGCTCGAGGACCGTATCTATCGGATGGTCTGTGACGGCCGAAAAGAAGTCGAAAATCTCCATTGCTTCGGCGGAGATACGCCCAAAAAGGCTATTGCCAGGCAATTCGCTGCCGAACACGGTGATGCGGTGCCTGTGGCGTCCATCGGGGACAGCCAAGAGATGTCATCCTTTGGGCGAAAATCGGTGGTGGCCAATCAGGAACTCAGAAAAATCCTGGAAAACGAGATGGATACACCGCAGAAGGTCCGAGATGCCGCGCGAAAGATGACGACCCGGACGTATGCGTGGGACGAACTGTCCGAAGAAGAACGGTTTATTCTGGAGCGGGCTGCCAAAACCATCGACACGGCGATAGCAATGTTTGCTCAAAATATAGAGCTGTGCAAGGCTATGGGGGCCATGGATTTGCACAGGGTCGACGTTAAGGTTCTTGATATAGCTCAAGTCGTTGATTTTCGTGAAAATACTTATCTCGGACTATATAAGGACGGCAAAATCCTGATCTCCAAGGCGGTACTCGAAAACTACTTTGGGGCGCTCAGGATCGTCATTCATGAAATAGCCCATGTGGTCTCGAATGGCGCGGATGGGTCACTGGGTCATGCGTCTGCTCTGCAGGCGATCTGGGTGGCCGTATATTTTCTCAAACATCGGGAAGGTGTGGAATGAGCGAGAGAGCAACAATAGTCACCCAAGAAATAAAAGACCGACTCATCAAAGCGGGAATAGCGGTGGATGAAGAGCATATCGTCATGGGTAGTGCTGAGGTGATCTATCTTCAATCGGGAGTAAGAATTCGCATCGAGTCTCAGCGTACACGGGAAACGGGCAAGCTCTATGCGTCCATCGCTCATCGGTATGGGATTAAAGCTAAGACGAAAATAGTAAACGAAACGAAAAACGGAAAATTCGTGGAGCGAGTTGTTGAAGCGGTGCGACAGTTTCTCGCTGACACAGCCCCACTGGTATCGGATCAGGAAACCATGTGTGGAAATGCGGCGGCAATTGCTGCCGCAACCGGAGGCAAATTGTCATTCGATGAACGCCGTGTCAATTTGCCGGACCCTTGCTTACAGGTTGAGGTTGTCGATGTAGACATAGTGCGTATTGTCGTTTCGGCTCCTACCGATGTCGCGGTAGCAATTATCCAGGCGGCTAGGGAAATCCTAGATGCCAGAGAACATGCGATGGCAGGATGTCAACAGTACAGGTCTCAGGTCGATGCAACTCATGATAGCGCGGGACATCTGTCTTGCGAGAAAGGGTGAGGCAGATGACTCGTGAAATAAAAGACTGCAATATTTTTTCGTGTGGGCTAGACGATTATCGCGAAGTACTTGCAGGTGTGATAAAT
>JAQUQE010000055.1 GCA_028716225.1 Dehalococcoidales bacterium
CACCTGACGCAAGGCCCTTTTGACCACGCCCCCGTGGACCTTCTCCTGATTGGCAATGGCATTGAATTTCCCACCTAAGCCGCGATACCCAGCCCTATCCAGCTCCACAGCCAGCTTGCGATACATGACCACGCCTTCAGCCTCGTCCTTGGCCGCTGCTCTGAGAATCTTGCACGCCCTGGTCTTTGAACCTGTCATCATTTCACGTTTCCAACCTTAAACCCCTCACTCTTCAGCCATTGGAGGATTTCTTTTGCTCCCTCCACAGTCTTGATTGGGTTCTCCATATGCGAACGAGGTTCGAGGTAGTATTTTTCATTCCACCTAGTGTTCATATCGTTGTCGAGCTTCTCATCCGCGATGCCGAACGTCAGGGCAGTGTGGTGGTCTGGGTGCTGAATGAACTCAATTGTGGAGCGCTTCTTGCCTTTAGAGATTTGACAATCAACATCATACCCCATCATCAAGGCCTCCTCGATGCCAGCAAGACAAGTTTTATGTTTTTTTACCATATGCTCATCTCCTTCTGCCCCCCAGCCCGAACCTGGCGAAGAGGATGGTGCCCAACAATACACCGGCGATGACCGCGACCGTCCCCGGAGATAGGCCTTCACTCCCAACTTCTACACTGGGTGGGGGCCAGGTCTTGGATGGGATGGGTCCATACACACCGTATCTATCAACCTCGTACTGAGCATAGACTCCCTGGGGGGCGCATGTTTGGCAGGCCATGGATATACCACTAAGGTGTATGGAAATAAAAGAGCTTAAAGTGTTTGATGCTCAGGGCGAGAACCCGTCACCATTGAGGGAGTAGCTGGAGAATGTGGAGCAGCTATTGCCAGAGTCCTGCCCCGTGGGGGCGCTCCTGGAATATGTGATGCACCCGCTCTTGACGTCATCGTTGATGTTGTTGGTGACCGAATGGAAATGAGGTGAAAGAGGTTTAATACTTCTCTATGAGGTCACTACCTGCCCGCTGGCATCAGCAACATTGGGAGAGCAGCCACTGAACGTGCAGGACCTTACCGAAGACACCACGCTGTTGTATGTCTGACTGGTACCGGTGAACCTTATGCCGTCCATGCCCGAGACAACTGTAGTGAATGAACAGCTCGTGAAGGTGCATCCCCGGCCATAATTGGTGGTGGTGTTGTTGCCGTTGACCAATATGACCGCGTAGTTCTCTGCTGCGGAGTCCGTAGCGGGTGCGGTCCCGGTCGAGTTGAACACGCAGTTGCTAAAGGTTGTGAGCGGCCCATTGACCGTTGCCAACAAACCTCTGCCATTGAAATGGCAACCATTGAACTCATTACCCGAGGAGGGGTTAAAGCCACTGACACCCCACACCGACATGCATCGGCTGGCTATGGTCGCTCCGGTGATGTTTAGGAACATGCCGTTAGGGTGGCTGGTAAACGTGCAGTTCCTGGCCTCGTTGTTATATCCGGGCTCCCAGTTAAAGCACACCATGGTGCAGTTACTGACGGTGCAGTTCTCGATGAGGTTGTCATGAGCCATGTTGGCCCCGCTGAAATTACCCACACCACCAGCAAAGCCGTTGCCATACCCTCGTGCGGTTGTGCTCGTGCCTACGCCGTTGACTGTCACATTGAGGATATGGTTGCCACTGCAATTCCAGAACTCTACACCATAGTAGCATGGGATGTCGTGGATGTTGATGTTATAGACATTGCAGTTGCTCGCCTCCCAAAGCCTAATGCCCGCGACAGCGTTCGCTCCGGTACCGCCAGACGTCCAGGTGAATGGTCTGGTACCAGCCATGCCATCTAGCTCTAGGTCTCCGAAGTACACGCCCGATGACAGATTGACCATCGCGTTGGCCCCGGAGCCTGCTGCTGTGGCTATGCCTGCATTGAACAATCGGGTCACGGTCATACCTGCACCCTGGATATTGCGTGTCCCGTTCAGAGTGGCGGTCAGACCGAAAGCTCCAGCACCTATACCTACCCAACCTGTGGATGAAGTATTGTTTACGGCTGCGGCTATCGCAGCATTAGCTGATGTACCCGAGTAGAACAGGAAGTTGTCAGAGACCCTTCTCGCAGTGAAAGTGGAGCCACTCACCGAGACAATGGTTTCATAGGTTGTGCCCTGTCCCTCAGTTACGTTGATGGATATTGGAGCGGACCATGTATGCTCGAAAGTAGTGTTGAGCCAGTCCCAACGCACGCGACACGTCCAAGCTCCGAGCACATCCGGGTGGAAGATGACCGAGCACACGCCGGACGAGGTAGTGCACTCGCCCACATGGACGGCACTGCCATCTGGTGGAGTGAACTCAAAGTGCAGGCCGGTCGGGCCAGGATTGCGATAGGTAGCTCCGCCGTCATCGGACACCTGGAAGTGCATGGTGTACTGTGTATCAGCGTTCAGACCGGCCTCGGCTGGAGCGGTCACCCATTCATACCTGACGGGGTTGCCCTCGACCGGTTCCTCATCACCTCCACCAGTATCTTCCCTCGCCCCGTAGTCCCCGTCCGTCAGGGGGCTGGTCAGCATGGTGTTGCCGCTGACCGTGTCGGTGCTGCCTGTGCCATAGACACACTCTCCGGCCCCTATGTTGTAGCAAAAGTTGTTCTCGATGGTGCTGTAGGTACAACCAACATTGTGTATGGCGTGAGAGTAGAACGCTGAGTGGTTGTAGATGTCATGGCTGTAATTATCGTGGATGTAGTTGCCGGAACCACATATGAGGTCCACTGGTGCGGCTGACCCCCCAATGTCGTTCCTATAGATTTCGTTGTCATTGCCTTGGACGTTGATACCGGAGTATGACCCATATTGAACTGTACTTCCTTCGGGCGTATAGGTTTCGAGACCATTGTCCCGGATAGTGTTGTGATGGACCAAGTTGCCAGTACAGTTGGCCGTAGGCGTGCATCCACTGGCATCATGGTACCCTATGTTGATGTACGGATGCTGTGAGTCTATGCCGCAATCCTCAAGGTAGTTATCGTAAATCTCATTGTTGCGGGCCACACCTGTCGCTGTGGCACGCTGACTGATGCTCAGTCCGCTGGTCCCGCACCTCTCCACCCGGCAGTAGCGGATGATGTTATTGTTCATGGTTCCCGTGCTGGCTGGGTCGTTGTAGAAATATACTCCACCATGTCCGCAATCATGGAAATAGCAGTGCTCCACCACGTTATCGCTGCACGAGCCGCTGCCAGTGGGTGCGAAGATGAGCCCGTGCCATCCGTTCTGGTTGCACTGTCTGGGATTGGGAGCCCAGTCCGGGCCACAGTGCAAGGGGTCTAAGGTCCAAGAGTGATAGCTCTCCACATTATACACGATGCAGTTGTTGCTGTTGTTGAACTGTATGTTGTTGTACATGGCATCGCGGACCTTACAGTCCCGGAGGATACAGTTCGTCGCCCCGGTGAACATCATGGGTTGCTTTACCTGCTGCCCTTCTGGACTGGTGCACACCCATTCCCCGCCGATTATCTCCCAATCACGAGTATTACTGGAGCTAATTATCTGGTCATCTATATCTCTAGCCCTGTTCGGGCCAGTGAACACCACGCCGGTACATTCCAGGACAGCGTAGCTGGGCATGATGATTTTGGTAGTGGTGATGGCAATGGGGTCCCCGGACACCTGTATCAGCACTCTTTCCTTGGTAGTGCGACCAGACGTCAGCGCCCCCAGCGCAGCGTTGATGACCGTGCCCGGATTGGTGCCGGAACCGTTGGGAACTACGGTGCCGTTCACACGAGTGGCAGTGTAAGTGCTACCAGAGCGCGTGACGGTGATGGCCAGGGGCGTCACTGGCCACTCCGGTTCGGTGCCCCCGCTCTCCGCAGTAAGGCTGGTCTGCGCTGACGACGCCCCATAGGTGGCATTGCCATAGAACGTGGCGTAGACCGTATATGCCCCAGCCTGAGCGCAGTTCTCGCTGAGAGCGGCCTGCCCGCTGCTGTTGGTGGCAACAGTATAGATGCCGAACGTCCCGTCCGGCCTATGGAACTCGAACTCCACTGTCTGACCGGAGATGGCAGCGTGAGTGCTGGCATTGGATAGGGTGGCCACCATGGCCACGTCCGAGCCCACAGCAGGCGTGGCATCGGACACGGCCAGAGCCAGCGTTGTGGCGGTGGCCGCAACGGATACCACGCTGAAGGATATGGTATCGGACCAAATGTGCGGATAGTTGCAGTTGTTCCAGTCCCAGCGCACGCGAGCGCTCCATATCCCTTCCACAAGTGGCCTCAGGGACACGGAGCACATGCCGTTGCCCCCGGATGGCGTCGTGCAGTCCGCTACGAACAATGTGCCATCAGGTGATGTGAACTCATAGTGCAGTCCCGTGTTGCCCACGTTGTGCCATGTCGTCCCGGAGTCCGTGCTGTTCTGACAGAGCGCGGTGAAGAGGGTCTCGACACCGACGTTGATGGATGTCGGGGGGCTCTGCCATGTCAGCCGTATCAGGTTGGTCGCGGGCGGGACACACGAAGCGGTCACGTCAATGCTCAAGGTCGCAGGGGTCGGGCAATCGTAGGCAGCGCTGGCACAGTCCCAGGCAGCCTCCACGCTCCAGGTCCCCGCTATTCTGGGAGTGAAGTTCACGCCACAGACACCGGATGCATTGGTGATGCATTGCAGGGTCAGGGCCTCACCGGCAGACGGTGTGAAAGTGTAGGTCACGTTGGCATTGACCATGGGCACATATGATTCTCCACCATCGGTCGAGCCTTCCAGGAGGATGGTGTACTTGTTCTCGGTATCTTCCTCGATGCTCGTCGGCCCTGACTGCCAGGTATAGCGTACCGGCCTGGTGACCACCGGGCAGGTGTACGTGTGCAGGCTCCAGGTATGCGTGGTCCGGGAGTAGATTTCCTGCGAGGACACTGTCGTCCCGTCCGTACAGTATATGACGTTCCTGGTCGCCCCGTCCAAGGGCTCGGTCGGACATGTGAAGGTCTGGGTGTGCCATAGGTGGTCGGTCCGGGAGTAGACCTCCTGCGACTGGATGGTGGTTCCGTCCCAGCAGTACACGATGTTCCTTACCGCTCCGTCTGCGGTCTCCACCGGACAGGATGCACCGGATGGAACGTAACCGCTGCCCTGTGGGTTGCAGACCTCGCCATAGATGGTGCTGCCGTCCCAGCAGGTCGTGGGGCTCCTAGTGTCTCCGGGGGAGCACACCAACTGCGCGGTCAATATGTCAGAGACGGCGGAGGACTCATATTCCGAGTCACCGGCAAAGGATGCGGTTATGGCATATTCTCCTGCTACGTCCGGGGTGAAGTTTATGGATGCCAGACCGTCCGCGTTCGTTGTGGCATAGCCATCGAAGATATTGGTCCCGTCCGGCCTCTTGACCACGAACCTGATGCTCTTGCCATTGACCAAGTAGCCATTCGAGTCCATAAGCTCACCCATTACAACAGTGACGTCCCCTATCGATACGGTACCGGATACACCAAGGGATAAGGTCGTGCCTATCAGTCCCGAGACATAGCACGCTTCTTCCCCATGGACACATTCATGTGCTCCGGGCGTGCATGGGTCGGACTCCGCTCCTGGGGCTGAAGCGCTTTGCCTCTTCTTATACAATAGATAAGAAACACCGGCCAACGTACCGAGGCCTAGGCCCAATAGGATGCGCTTGTCCTTGCCCACGGATATACCGTTGGAGAGAATGGTTTGGATGCATTATATACTTGTTCACATGCCCATGGACCGGACGAACCAGGCTGCGATGCGCAGGAAGTATTCCTTGCGGCAGGTCCGGTCGCTCCTCAATAATTGCAGCTCTTCTCTGGAAGGGAACATATCAATCATCCATGACCTGTTCCTCGATGCCTCTTCTCGCAGACTTAACTTTCTCCTTCTTGATACGCATATACACTCTATTGACCTTATCCACTTTCTCATCAAGGTAGATGCTCTCGGCCAGCCAGGGACTGTGATTCTGCGAAGCCTCCAATATCAAAGCGTTAGCGCCATCGATGAGTTCCTGCGCATGCTGCTGCCAGACATTGGTCGGCCTCATCGATAAGTTGACCACGTCCTGCAATCTCGTGACGTCGTGGAGCAGTTCATATAAGCAGGTGCTGCGTTCCAGTTCTGGTGAGAGCGCCTTGCACTCTACAAATCTCTCTGCAAACTTGCCTCTCAGTTCGTAGGGGTCCTCTTCAGCAGCCTCGACCAGGGCCTCCTCATCATTCAGACCTCTGCGCTTGTAGAATGTGGCCAAAGAAATGCCTCATTGACCATATGTACTGGGGAGAATAAGAAAACTATCGCTCAGAACATGAAGTCATCGCCATCGGTGAAGCAGGCCTCACCCGGCTGAAGGGTCAGCTCCGACCCATCCTTGAACCGCACCCTGGTCGGCATAGAATAAGCGAAGGCCAGCTTCTTGCCTGGCAGCTCGAACTCGGGCTTGGGCTCATTGTCCTTGTAGATTCTTGCCCTCTCGGCGGAGGTGGTCATACTATAGCATCGTATTCGCTGGTATATGAATCTTATTCCAGCTTATGCTTGACCTTCTCCGTGGAACCGGATGATATAGTGTACATCTTGGTCCCGTGCTTCACAGCAACGGCATACTGCCCGCCCATTACCTTGAGGTCATCGATGAGGCGTGCTAAGACCATCTCGTCCTCGTGCGTGCCACACTTATGGAAGGACTGTATCACCGTGACCGGCTCCCTCTCTAACTTACCGGTCTCGTCGT
>JAQUQE010000056.1 GCA_028716225.1 Dehalococcoidales bacterium
AAGAATTCCTCCATGGACAGGCTTGCGCCTGCCGCCGGGTCATCCCTTCTCATTATTTCCCACAGGTCAAAGCCGGCGCCGACGGCAAAGGGAGCGGCAAAGCTGGTGCCGCTCTTGACTACATAGGCATCATCACTGTGAGAAGAGGCCAGGTTGACGTTTGTTCCGTAGAACACAATGTCCGGCTTGACGTATCCTTCTTTGGTCGGCCCTCTTGACGAGTACTGCGATATCCCGAAGGGTGAAACATCCACCGCGCCCACCGCCCATACCTCTGGATCGCAGGCGGGGCATACGATTGTCTCGGCCCCGGGGCCGCCGTTACCCGCCGCGGCAACGATGGGCATTCTCCAGCCCGCCCACTTCTCGTGAGACGCGATCACCGCCCGGCAGGCGACCCTTAGCGGGTCATCAGGATCGCCGTCATCCGGAGCGCCGAAGGACAGGTTGACAGCAGTAATGGTTTCCGGGTCGGTCCATATCTCCGCCAATTGCCGATCCTTGTTTTCCTCATAAGCCTGGTCAACCAACCTAACCACTTCGTTGAGACCAAGGATGACATTTTCCTCACTACCCTCTCCGTTATCGTCCAGAACCTTGATGTTCATCAGGTATACCCCCGGGCTGATCCCCTGGTCCTGGTACTCAGCCACCTGCCCTCCGCTCAAGGCATAAGCGACTCCGGTACCGTGGTCAAAGACATCTTCGACGGTGGGTGAGTCGCTGAAGTTTTTCTCATAGAGGACCTTACCCTTGAGGCCCCGGTGCGTTTTCCTTATGCCGCTATCCAGTATCGCGCAGGTTCCACCGTAACCGTTTATCGGCGGGTCAAAGGCCGTGCAAACCTGGTACCAGTATGGTGCGGTGCTGCCCACCAGAGCGCCGTAGGTCGACTGGACCTCTCCGATCGCTTCCTGCCCCGGCATTAGCTTCTCGGGAGCGGCAATCTGCAGGGCGTCGGTGTATTTTGTGGACACCCCCTTGATGAGCTTAACGACGAGGCCCGGCGACTGGGCCAGCTTTTGCGCGGCAGCGGGATCAAGGGTGCAGAATACCTGCCCCAGAAGGGGAGCGTAATTTATTTCTTTACCCCCGTACTGTCGGGCCAGGCTTTCCAGTTCAGCTAACGGTCTCCCCTTGGATATCAATGCGTATCTATTCACTCTTGTCCCCCTTTTTACGGATTAATTTGGCAAAGACCATACCGCCGACAGAGATGGCGCAAGCACCGCCAGTAATGACGACATAACCCATATCAGCGCCCATCATGAGTTCAATGGCAAGGCCGACACCGATCAGGCTGCAGCCGACCGCCTCCAGAGCTATGGCCAGTTGTTTCCCCAGTCCCCGGTAAAGCATTGCTTACTTTTCCACCTCCGGCTTTTTCCTGAAATAGAATTGGATGATCAGGGTTACCCAGGCGGCTACCCCGGATATGCCGAACTCAGAAAGGTCAATCCTTCCGGCGGCATGAAGCACGATCAGGCTAAATGCCCCGGCCAGTGATAGTATCGCCACCAGTAACCTTTCTTTACTGCTTCCCATTACTTATGCACCCCCCATATGACGAAGTCCGTCTTCAAATAGCAGTCCGGGCACACTATCCCCGATTTTTGAACATCAACCTCTTCTTCGAAAGGAACCACCTTGGCCACGTTCGCTACCAAATCCGCCTGCTCAAAGCCATCGACCGAGACCGAGTTGTACTCCTCATCGCTGATGGTTTCCCCGTTTTGCTCCTTGATCAGCGTGTCTTCGGTATGCGTTAAAACCCGGTAGCGGGTTTTCTTTTCTCTAACCATGAAATCCAGCGCGATCACATAGTCCGCGTTGGTGTTATCGGGGGAACTTATCTCTCTACCGCATCGGTTGCAGCGTATTATCATCACTTCTCCTCATGTTTTCATTAGGAACGCTAAAGAATAGTAAGCCGGCATATTCTGGTGAGTGCTGCCGGAACCAGTACTGCCAGTGTTCTGAGTGATAGCATTCTGCCATACTCTGTTGGCACCCAGGTCACACGACTTTTCTGTCTGCCGGTACGTATAGGTATGAGTATGTGCCGCCAGCTGAGCTACCGTTAACGAAACAGTATCAGCACCCCCGGTACTGCCCGGGTTGGTGCCGGCAGTAGCTACTTGCCTGATGAACTTTGCCAGCAGGTTAGGTGTTGAGTTGTTACCGTCGCAGATAACCCAGCCGGAAGGTATACTGGCGATAGTCCCGCTCCACATGGCGATTAAGCCCGAAGGCACCCCGGGGGCCGCGGCATAAGACGGGTCAGCACCAGCTCCCTGGGCGGTCAGCACCTGCCCTGAGGTTCCGTCCGGCATCCGGGACATGCCGAAACGACCGCTGCTAATCTGCGCGGCATCAAGCCCAACCTCATCGGCGCCTCCGGACTGGTGCCGGGCGGCGTGGTCTCGGTCATGGTGATCGTCAACTCCGATACTGGCCAGGTCGCTGTGCCGATGGGCGTTAGCCGGTCCGGAAAGTGCGCCGTGATGGCTGGCATCAAGCGTCGATTGCCACGACCAGCCGAGAGGGCCACCGATAATCAGGCTGTTACCGTCCCTCTTCAAAATCCAGTTGAGGAGATTAAGACTCGGTCTGAGCAGAAGTCCCTTTACCAGCTTCAACCCTATCCTCCTTTAGCGGCTACTGCCCTCTGATGTGTCGCCCAGTGAAAATGCGCCTGGAAGGTCATCGGATCCAGGCTGGAGAAGCCGCAGTCCTCACAGTAAAGGCCGAGCTCCTTCGCTCTTTCCAGTGCTTCTTCGTGACACTGGCAGGGGCAGCGAGTGGCATCCGGAGAAAGCTCGAAGATGTTGCCGCACTCGCATCTGTAGAGAGGTAGTCCGTTAGATCCTATCGTGCCGATGAATCCCATCATTTACCCCCTTCTGACTTGATGAGAGTATCAATGGTGCGTATTCTCTCTTCAAGCGGTATTCTCTGCTGGCGTAACTCAGCCAGTTTCTCTTCATACTGCTCCCTGACTTTAGCCGCTTCCCGATCGATAGCCTCCGTTTGCTCAAGAAGCTCGATCTTTCTTGATTTCAGTTCATCAATGAGTGCCATCTTAAACCTCCTTGCTACGAGCTTAGCCCGAGCTGAACCAGCTCAAAGGCAGCCGTGCTGTTTTTCATTACCTGCTTGATGATGCCCTTATCCCCACCGCCGGGGGTCAGGTAGTAGAGCTTACCCTCGTTACCGGCAACCGCGGTGGGCTCATCACCTGGCGCCATGAGATGCATGGTCAGTGGCGCGGTGAGCGCTTCGCTGCCGTTTAAAGGGTAGAAGTCAGGGTCGTGCTTATCGTTGCCGTGGGTGCCTACCGCCGGGGCATCCGCCCAAGCTGGAACGCCGGCAGCCACGGTGAGCAGCTGTCCGGCGGTGCCAATACTCCGTCTCGTCCAGGCTCCTGCCGCTCCGCCGTAGATCAGGTCGCCTTCGGCGCCGGCAGCGTGGTCCAGGGTAGCGTCCATGGCATGTTGCCTAGTGTGAGAATCTGCGTGAAGACCACCGCCCCGGCTGCCGTGCTGGGTATCCGATATCTCGCCGGTATGATCGTCGGCGCTGTTTAGGGCATGCTGCCTGGCGTGGGAATCAGCGTGAAGGCCACCGCCCCGGCTGCCGTGGTGGGTATCATCGATGGCGGCATACCACTGCCAGGCGGTGGGGCCGCCCATGATCACAGAGTTACCCTTACGTCGTGAACCTTTATAGCCATTGAGCAACGTCTGTATGCCCGCAAACGCCTCCGGCTCAACACCCAGCAGCCAGGCCCGCAAACGAGTCATCAGGCCCGACTTGTGTTCATTTCTCTTTTCTTTAACATCGAACATGTTTCCTCCTCCTATGTGGTTACCCCGAGCAGCATACTTTCGAACGCTCCGGTACTGTTTTCGGCGATCATCCTAAGATCATTCGGTTGTCCGGCCGGATTTAATTGATGCCAAAGCAGGCCAACTCCTGCCGCTACAGGCTGGTACCCGGCGGCGGCAACCTCCGAGGCGCCGATCACTGGAACCGACCACGTCATCCGCCCAAGCGTTGCTATGATGACCACCAAGAAAACCATCATCATACCGACCATCATGACGTTATCGATCATCCGATCATCGTCAAGCTCATCTAGCGCTTCATCTAGCGTTACGATATCCCTAAGCTGTGCTGATTTACTCATGTCCCGCCTCCAGTTCGCCGGATACGTCCCGCATCATGGGTACCATCATGCCGAACATCATCATGATCATCATCAGGGGCATCATCTCGGCTATGATTCCCCATGAGCTTGTCGCCTGCTCTGCGACACTGGAAAAGAGGACTCCCTCCCTCTCGTCGATTACCTTGCCCTGGCTATCTTCAAATCTCACCTTGTAGGTCCACTCACCCTGCTCATCTAAGGGCCAAGCGCTCGGCACAGACGGAAACACGAAGGGGTGATACCAGGCTCCGAAAGAGAGTGCCCAGATGTAACCGCTGGGGAGCACGCTATCGCTATCCTCATACTTAACCGATCCGTCCGGTCCGTACAGCCAGACATAGCCCTTGGTGGTCTGTGTATGAAGAATCGTTTCGATGATCGTAGCGTGGTAGCTAATCCGGAAGTTTTCCCCTAAAGGCGCTCCCGATATCGGCACCGGTAATTCGCCGCTGGCAAGATTGGTCCAGTCGACATAGACCTGCTCTATGTAGCCGTTCAGGTCGGATGGCTCTCCGCTAGGAGGCTCTTCACCCTCAACCACATTAAAGGTATACGATTTCCTATCCACCTCTTGCTCTACTCCGTCATGCTCGGCCTTTAGAATTATCTCAACGGTGTGCTCCCCCAGAGCGGTCAATTCCTGGGCGGAGCAGCCAAGTACAGGGAACTTGAAGTGGTGATCGGTACCGTCAGCTCGTATTACCGTGTTGTCATCATAGTCGCTGAACGCCGTTACCCCGGAGGGTGACTTGACCGTGACCCAGCCGTGCATCGCCGCGTAGCAGCCGCAGAGATTACGACCGTCGAACTTCACCTCTATGGTGTTTCCGGCTGGTATCTGGGCGATTCCGTCTTCTAAGGATTGCCAGGTGCCACTGCACTGACAGATTTGAGGGTAGCGGATTTCGCCGTCATAACCGGCTCCGGGCGGCGGCTCTTCCTCGGGGGTACTAAATATGACAACCTGTGTCTTATAATCGAGCAGCTCTCCGGAAGAACTACTAGCCCTGAGTTCTATAGTAGCCTTCCAGACCCCGTAGGCATCTACCTGCCTGGCTGCGCTGGTTGGCTGGGGAAACTCGAAATTATGCGTACCCCCTGGCCCGGTATACCCCGTTTCCACGTCTTGATCCTGGTAGAAGAGTGACCCGTTGGGCCGATAGACTTTTACCGATCCCCATAGCGTCAGGTTTACATCGGATAGATTGCGCCCGGTGAACCCGATCCTGAAGTAGTTTCCATAGGGAATTTCCTGGGGAATGGCGCTGTATAATGATGCCGGGAAAGCTGAGCTGCCCCACTTAATTCTAATATTCTCTATGCGGCCGTCATATTGCTCGGGAGCCCCCAGTAAATCAACGGTAAATTCTTTCGTGTCATCCGCCCAATAGCCGATAGCACCACCCCCCGCGTCGAACATATAGGACACGGTAATAGTACCGGTTACACTCGCGCTTGGCATGTAGAAGCTCCTGTAGAACATACGGGTTGCCCCCGCTTCTACGATGTAATCCCCTCCCCTGGGTATCGGAACTCCGTTGTAGGCGCCGTGGACATTGCCGTAGACACCCTGGCTGGATATATTGGTCACCTGAATGGATAGCGCTACCCAGTCCCCTTCCTCAGCCGGGTTAGGATATGCGGTTATGCCATCAATTCTCAGATAGCTCGGCATGTCCAGTCTCCCTTCTCGACTTTTTAGCTAATTCACTCTCAAGACATCCCGTCATTTAATGCCCCCGTGCTGCCGCTATCCCGCTTACTATCTCCCTACCTGTCTCCACTCCCTTGACGATAATCTCTTTGGCCGATCCGGGTTCACGGGTAATATCCCGCATCAGGCCCATCATAAGCATGAAGAAAAACATGATGAACATCATGGGTATAATGGACATCATATCCAGGATGCCGGTGGGATAGATCTCATCACCGTAAGGCTCTACCGCCTGCGGGCTCTCCTGTGCTGCTATCCCCATTTTTACTGTCATATCACCTCTCCTCATAACGGAAAGGGCTGAACCATGTCGCATGGCTCAGCCCTTCGCAGTCAATAACCACCCTCAGACTCTACGTTCTCATAGAGCCTACCTGATATCCTACGCCGCTTTGTTAAAGCCGCATTATCACCTCACGTCAGGGTGGATTCCTTCTACTCGGAGCGAGCCCTCCCTGACTTAACCAACCAGAGGTCGGCCGATATAGCCGTAAAGCGCCAGAGTACAGTCCATATCCCCGGTCGCCGGAAGCGTCAAGTTGGTGGCGATTGCCGTGATCACAGCACCGGCAGGCAGCCTTAGAGCCACTGGTTTATTGG
>JAQUQE010000057.1 GCA_028716225.1 Dehalococcoidales bacterium
GGCGGACACTGTAGCCAGTGCGGTAAGGTATGGGTGCTAAACGAAAGGCAAGGCGTATGTCCGTGGTGCGGAAAGCCAGCGAGCCAACAGCACAGCAGGACACAAGCCTTGCGTAGCATCAAGTCTAGCCGACGGCGACGGCAAAAGCAAGCTCGGTCTATCGGCAACGGCTATGACCAGCTAGAGGGCAATTGGCTAGCCTATTATAAGGTAGCCTCTCGGTTTAGCGGTAAGTCAAAGCCAGAGGATAGAGAGGACTTGCTACACGATATAATGCTTACCCTTGCCGACGTGGAGCGCAATAACGGACACAAGCCGTTTACCGAAGCCGTGATGTATCGGATTGCCAGTCATAGCGTAAATCATTACTGGTATCGGCATTATAAGGTAAATAACGGCTTGGACTGCCAGCACTGTAGCAAGGCGCAAAGGGCAAAGTGTAGAGAGAACGACCTATACCGAGAGTGTAAGAAGGCTATCAAGCTGGAAAGCCTGAGTAAGCCTGTCATAGACAGTGAGGGCAACACCACCGAGCTTGGAGAGCTGATAGCGGATGATAAGGCTCTTGAGCTTGGGGCGTGGGTCAGTGAGGATATCTGGGAGCTAGGCTATAAGCCAAGACTGGTAGCCATAGCTCACAAGCTACATAGTGGGGAAGCCCTTACTAACTACGATATGGTTTATCTTTCTCGATATAGAAGGCAAGAGCAAAAAAAGTTGATTGAGTGATAAGGTTTTAGGGTGATTTCGGACACTTATATAGTGGAAGCACCGCATAGGCTAGCGAGACGCAGATATGCGGTAGCTTACTAAAGAGGCGAAGCTGGCGGACTTGCCCGACTGCCAGATAGCCAAAGGGGTGAATAAACTGGAAAAACTGAATATCGAGGGCAAGCGTTCAGGCTCAGGCTTTGTGGCGCATAAAGCGACGCTGGTAAACGCCTTATCCAGAGCGGTCGCCGACAGGGTAACGCTACTGGACTTTACCATTGGGCGTAAAGGCTTACTCGGTTATCTTAAGTCGCTAAACGGAAGCAACATCGTGAAAGTTGCCCCGTTTACTGACAGTGCTAGCGAGACGCAGGCTGTTAGCAAACGGCTTAAGGTAGTTTGTGGAGCTAATATCAGCCAGCTTGATGACGGAGCGTGGATAGGTGATAACACGCCGATGACGCTCTGTGAGGTGAGGGTTACCTCTCGTAACGCCATAACGCCTAACATCGGCAGTCTGGAGCTAGCGGAAGCGCTATCGAGAGTGCTACCCTTTACCGCTACTGAGGACACTCGACCAGTATTACAATGTGTCCTCTTTACGGCTAAAGAGGGTAAGCTCACGCTGGTAAGCGCCGACGGCTTTAGACTGGCGGTAGTAAGCCTTGACTATGACGGAGAGGGCGAAGTCCTGATAAGCCGTGAGGATTTGGCAGGAATAGCGGGCGCCTTACGGAGCGCCAAGAGAGTGAGGGTTAGCTTTGAGGGTGAGGACATTAAGACGCTCACCATTGACACCGAGCTAATCCGCTATCAGTGGGTTAGCGACGACGGCAAGTTTCCCGACTGGGAGAGGCTAATCCCGACCGAGGCTAAGACCACCGCTCACTTCGACACTGTTGAGGCGGGCAAGGCAATCGGCACACTGAGAGCATTGGCCGACAGCAAGTCCTACCCGATAGACATTACCCTTGGTAACGGCGTTATGGTGCTGGCTAATCCCGATGATAAGGGGCAAGCCACAATGCCAGCCGATATCGAGGGTGAGGCTAACAGGGTAAGGCTGGACGGCGGTTACCTTGCCGAAGCGTTAAAGGCGTGTGGCGGTATGCCAGAGCTAAAGCTCACCGACGGCAAGTCGCCAGTCCTCTTTACCACTAACGGCTATAAGCTGGTGGTAATGCCGATGCTTACCAGTGAGCACACACCGAAAGCCGAAGGCAAGCCAGAAGCTGAAGCCGAGAGTGAAGGGGTAGCCGATGAGGTAACCGAAGCCGAGACAGAGGTTACCGAGACAGAGGTAGAGGTAGCCGAGCCAGAAGCTGAAGCTGAGAGCAAACCGAAGCCGAAGCGTAAGGGCAAGGTAAGAGAGCCAGTCGCCGTAGCCTGAAATTGAACGCTTGAACTCAAAAAGACACGCACAAAGAGGGTGTTGTGAAGCACCCTTTTTGTGCTCTTTTTTTGTAAGTGAGGGGGTATTGCTCCCCCAGTGCGTGGGAGTAATACCCGCTTGTCTATGCGTGGTAAGGGGCAAGTCTAAAGAGAGGAGGTGAAACTGTGCCCATTAGATGGAGCGCGCTACTGGTAAGCGAGGCGATGGACATGGTGGAGGAGATGGTAGACCAGGCCGCTGAACCGCTGGAACGAGCCAAGATTGTGGCTAACGAGGCCCGGAACATACCTAACCTGCCCCAGTATCTTGACCAGCGCCTGGTACGCCTGGTTTGCGATATCGAGCGGATAAGCTACATCAAGTCGGCAATTAAGGCTGTGAGGGATGATTTACCCGACGGGGCTATTGAGACAGAGAAACGGATAGCCAGCCACGGCCGGCAGCCGGTATTAGTCGGCTAAACTTGAAAATACAAAACGAAACAATGAAAAAATTAAGGAGGGTTTTTGTGCCAAAAACAGGTGATATGGTCAGTGATATCGTGGGGATATTCACCGACCCAATAATGGTATTCCCTGGGGGATGGGGAGAAACCTTACCCGATTGGATTAAGGGAGCCATCACGATGGACAGGCTGGAGATGAGTATCAGGACCTCAAAGGGCGAAGAGGAAACCGGTACCGATGCCGAAGCCTGCGCCTATCTCTATACCGCCGGGCTGAGTTTCCCGATGGACCACGACTGGAGCCGGATCTATCTCTATGTCTCTACCAAAACCTATACCCGGCATAAAGGTGGAGAGATGCCGGAAGATATCCGGGTTGAGAGCCTTGATGATTACCAGATGGCTGAGCTCAAGAGGCTAAAGGATTGGATATTCCACCAGCGGGTAAAGGTAAGGCAGGAGAGGGAGAGGGCGGATAGGCGAATAGAACGGGAGGAAGCTGAGGAACAAAGGAAATCCGAACAGCCGGAGCTGTTCGAGTTCTGAGATAATAGGTAAGATGTCAGTGGTTAGGCCTGGGGGAAGAAATTTCCCCAGGCCTTTTTCTTTACAATTATATCCGTGCCTATTGACTTTATCCCACGAGTGGTTTAAGCTCAGGGAAAACTAGGAAGGAGGTAATCCATGCAAGCGTACTGCGTTAAATGTCGAGCGAAAAAGGAAATGAAGAATCCCAAGAGCGTTACCATGAAAAATGGAAGACCAGCAACACAAGGGATTTGCCCTAGCTGCGGCACCAAAATGTTCCGAATCGGTAAGTAATAGCTTGCTCAGGGTATTTGATACTAGAGCTGGATATCTGGTCAGGGATATCCAGCTCTATTTGTGTCTGTCATGCTGGAAAGCTTTGTCGGATTATAAAGCGGTAAACATAAAAAGTACTTTAACGGTTGAATAAGCGAAGCACTGACCTGATGCTCTTCTCCCAAGAAAACTACATGCCGCTTTGATAGTAATTATACGCACAAACCTGTCACGCTTAATTTTACTACTACTCTTGTGCTGTTATACTGAATAGTGCTTTCTCATTCTGATTCCGTTTTGTCATCTTACAAGCTCGTATCATTAATACCGGGGTCTTCCCGGAATGCAGAACCTTATTGGTGACTCCGCCGAAAGCCCATCTCATGACACCGCTCCAGCCGTGGCTGGACATAGCGACGAGATCTATATCGTTTGCTTCAGCATAGTTGATAATCATATCAGGTGGGTAACCTGATATGATATCAATAGAGTTTGTCAACCCCTTTTCTTGAAGCGACATGCTCACGTTTCCCAGGTATTCAGTGGCGTCAACTATTCTTTCCTCATCCCCCTTTGCTGCCTGGTCAACCAGCTCCGCTAGTTCTTTAGTTATGAAGCCATGAAAACTGTCGAACTGGATCGAGGATGGTACCACTACATGAAGCAAGATCAGCTCTGCATCCAATAAACGTCCCAACATCTCCGCGGTTGGAATAGCTGCTTCTCCGGTTCTAGAACCATCTAGCGGTAGCAGGATCCTTTTTATCAGCTTTCTCCTTTGTAGAGCCCTATCGTTGGCCGGAGACTTGACCAGTAACACCGATTGATTCGCAGCACGAAGGACTTTCTCTGCAATACCATTGATGATACAGGGCCCATCATCGTAGCAGCCCCGACCCGACATGATTATTAGCCCAACGTTGTTATCATCGGAATAGCGCAAGATTTCAAGGGACGGGTTTCCCGTTAAAACCTGCTCATGAACCGTCGCTGTTTTTCCACTAACCTGATAATTGAGCATTTGTCTCATTTGTTCTGTTACTATCCCCAGGTAGTTCTGGCGAAGTTGCTTGCTACATTTTAGGGTTGGTTCGGAAATTCTAGCCAGAATCAATTGGCCACCAAGTCTACCAACGAACTCTACAGCATATGGCAGGACAATTTCCGCCGTTCTAGACCCATCCAGAGGAACCAGTACATTTTCGTTCACCTAATCACCTCAACCATTTTATTAGGATTTGCTTATAGCTAGGAAATGAGGTTTATTTACTGTTGCAGACTATCCCGGGAGTCTCCATTTTAATAACCGTATACTAATCCTGTTTTTCGAAGTAAGATAGGAATAGATACTACGTAAATCATGTACTTCTAATTCAGCAGTTAATATCCAGGAATCGAGCGAGTGACAATTGATTCATGGCTGGAACGGTATGCCATTACGCTCCAGGATCCACTTGGCCAGTTCCTTTGCCTTATCGGAATCCCAGGAGGTACGTCTCTGGCCACTCGGTTGACCATCAATAGTACGCTCTAGGAGTATCCTGTATTTTTTGCCACCGCGTTGATAGTCTGGGTTCAGGCTTACTATAGCCAATTCGTTACCATAGAACTCCGGCAGCTTATGAACAATTTCTTGATCGTTGGTTAGAGCCAATATTCTGGTAGTTAGTTCCTCGATAGGTGAGACTGACCGTACGGTATCCTTTTTCTTGCCGAACATTTTTGTCACCTCTTTTTCATATTCACACCTTTCCCCATTCTTGGACCTAAGCAACTATCCTTAGGAAACAGGCATTCTTACTTCACTTTCCTACCAGGGTTTTTCACTTGTTTTTTCTTAGCCTGTTTAAGAGCTTTCTTGTGGTTCCTACGCTCTTCCTCTCTTTGTGCAACCGATTTACTCTTCATAATCGCTATGTCTCCTTAAAGTATTGGATTGGTCACCATTTAGCTACGATATCTTTTTTTATTACTCCTTGTTTTAAGTCCAGTACTTGTATGCTTGACTGCCTTTGCCTTGCTGACGTGCACTTTTATTCGTCCCGTTTCGGCCTCTTTAGCTTCGTTTATCATCTTTTTGAAATTTCTCTTCCTACCACAGTGTTTGCAGACCCCTAGATTATCCGAATCGATCATCCAGTGGTGTGTGCAACGATCAACTGTGAGTACCATCGCGTTTCCAACATTCCGTTTGTATTTTAGGTCCCCCATATCGCCGAGGTATTCTTTGAGAACTCGCGCCGTTCCTGGTTGGTCGCAGCTATTCACAACCACTCTGGCATCTGGAGATAAGTGGCATTGCCAGCATCTTAATATTCTCTTCAGATCCTGATACTCATTGAAAACATTGATCCACAACAAGCCTATCTCATCCTTCCATCTCCTGGCAGCATCCTCATCCAGTTCATGCCGTAACACCAGGATATTCTGCCTGTTATCCTTGTCCAGGTTGATGGCGAGTTCCGGTCCTTCTTTTTGTAAGACGAAGCTGAACACTCTATTTTGCTTACCTTCTTGCGAGCCTCTGACCAGAAATGCGGTAGTTTCACCCCTTTCCTTGTCCACCGCAACAATAACCTGCGCTTCGGGTATGTCTCTGGCCAGATCGTAGAGAAGTTCACATACAGCATCGGGTGTTTCTCCTCCGCCTTGGTTCATAGAATCCCCTGCGGCTCCAATCTTACTAACTGTGCAGCCAGACACTGTGTTCCTCCCTTCAGTCCTTACTGATCCTTCCCTCAGATAGGTTGCTGTTTTGTGCAACGCCTTCCTTTCTGCTTGTTTCTCTTTCCATTCCTTTTTCGTTGTTTTACCCCCCCCGATCATCGGTTCTCACTGCTGCTAGCTATGAAAGTATCCAGAAAATCAAAGCTGAAGGAGTAATACTGTAGGCAGCATAATAATCTGTCCTTAACAGCGGGCTGACACTGATCCCCGGTCAACTCGTATCTGCTCGTATCGGCCAGTCCGAAACCCACTCGGAGTAACTATAAGTACGGGAATTGGAGAATCTCTGGTTACCTTGTTGGCTACACTGCCGAAATGCCAGCTCGTTAGCCCTGACTTTCCATGGGTAGTCATAATAATCAGGTCAACACAATTCTCCTTAGCATAGTCAAGTATTCCATCGGCCGCCGATCCATGGGTAA
>JAQUQE010000058.1 GCA_028716225.1 Dehalococcoidales bacterium
GGCTGAACTGAAAGATGTTGCCCTTGCGCTTCTGTTCGCCGTCGAACACCGCCCGCCGGTGATAGGGCGCTGCGTTCCCTGCCGGACAGGTCAGGCTGTCGTTTGCCTCGTCGTATGTGAAATCCTCTACGGTAAAGAACTCGGGATCGATATGGTTAGTTTTCTTTGTGAGACTGATGTAACCGGTGATTCCTGCATTGTCGAGCGCCTCCAGGTTGGCCCCCGAGTCATAGGCCTTGTCCGCGCTCAGCTCCTCCGGCACGAGAGCGTGGGCCTGCTCCTGCTGCACGAGCAGGGGTTTAAGCTCCTGCCCGTCGTTCACATTAGCCGGAGTGGTCTCGACGGCGGTGACTATCTCCGATTCTTCCTCCACCACCAAATGTCCCTTGTAGCCCGCCCAGCGTTTCGATTCCTTATTCCCCATGCGCGCGTCGGGATCGACGGGGCTCACCAGCCTGTCCTCGGCACCTTCCTCCCTGTCGGCCACCGCCTTCTGCAACAAATCCAGTCCCATCGATAATTTATCGCTGGCTTCGAGACGACCGCGCTCCAATTCCCTCGACACCTCAGTAAAGAGCGACTTTGCTTCTTCGATCTCCTCCTCCAGGTTGTCCTCTTTGCGCGCGTACTTGTCCTGCTGGTCGAATCGCGCCTCTTTGCTTCCCAGCCTCTCGGCCAACTTGGGGTTCTGCTTGCCGACGGTATCGAGAACGTTCCTGCGGCACATGCGTATCAGGCCGGTGAGGCTGACCACGGCCATGTCGGCGACGATGTGGGTGGAATCGATGATCTGGCGCTTGCCCGTGACCAATCCCTTATCTATGCACTGCTGCACGATCCTCTCGAATACCTGGCGGAACTTCTCCTCGCCCAGCCTTATGGCGCGGAAGTAGGATACGGTGGTGGCGTCGGGCACGTCTTCGTCTATGGCCAGTCTGAGGAAGTATTTGTAGCCCAGGTTCATGGCGGCGTTCTCGATGACCTGCCTGTCCGAGTCTCCGTAGAGGTATTGCAGCAGGCACAGCCTGAGCATGAACTCCGGGTCTTCCGCGGGCCTGCCGAAGTTTGGGGTGTACCTGTCTTTGACGAGGTCGTTGACGAAGGAGAAGTCTACGGCCTGGTTGATCTTGCGCAGCAGGTGGTCTTGCGGGACGATCCTGTCATACAAATAGCTTCCGTAAAACGAGGCTTGTGGCGAGCGCGGCTTGAGCATGAGTTTCCTCCCATTGTGGTGATAGGTATATTGTACGAGGAAATGACGAGGTTTGGTAGCTGTACCCAAAGTATTTACAGCGGTTGCAGAAATAGTTACATCTCAACAGAGCGGCTAGCTTTCCATATGTGCATATACCAGTAGAAGGGGAAGACAAAGATATTTCCAACAAACAATAACGCTATCCAGAGGTATTTCTGATTTTTAACAATGTACTTATTCCTACAGGCATGAATTACATAAATCACAAATGCTACAGGAACTGAAATATAGGTTAAAATTTTTAAAAAAAGTAAGCCGGTCGTACTTTCGTCAGATAAGACTATCGTAACGGCAAGGATGCAATATATGAATGGTAATAGCCCAAACAATAACAAAGCAAGCTTAGCCGTTTTTTTAACTAACATAATTGTTCCTTTACATCGTTGGTATCCAAACGCTGCGATTTGGTGCGCTGTTGAAGGTTTCTTTCACCTTCAGCCTCCGGCGAGGTGAGGTTTTCCTCACCTCGCAACCAACTTACTTCGCTCGCGGAGTTCGTTTCGCACTCCCCATGAATCATCATTAGTGGGCGTTGTCCACCGGACAGTCTACCTTAGGCGCCCGCCAGATATGCAGATACCAGTAAAAGGGAAAGACGAAGAAATTTCCAAAGAAAAATAACGCTATCCATGAGTATTTCTGATTCTTAACAAAGCACTTATTCCTACAGGCATGAATTATGTAGAAAACAGGTGCTCCAAGAATTGAAATAGCCGTTAATATGCCTAGAATATCAAAAAACAAGCTGGTTGTACTTTCCCCAGGTCCGACTATCGTAAAGAACAAGATGAAAAATATAAATGGTAATAATCCAAATAGTAATAGAGCAATCTTAGCTGTTTTTTTAAATAATATAATTTTTCTTTCCATCGATGTCGTCCAAACGCTGTGATCTATGCCAGATCTCATCTTGATAATATCGATTCGTAATTACTGCCGTACTCGCCACTATAGGCGTTTTGTACCCACCCGGGCATATTCAAAAACAAATCATCTTTGCTTATTTGCGTCATGCTGCCGGTCTTGTTAACTATTAGAGAAACGCCGGGAGCACCGAATGCCATATATGACCACTCGTGACCCTCTCCATGCCATCCATTTGAGTCTCTTCTAACCGTTGCACCTATGTCAGCATCAGCAAAGCCAAATAGTGTGAAGTTAAAATCAACACCCCAGCCTTCATTTGCATAGAATCCTAATTTAGCCCCTGGTTCCAATACACTGAGAGAAACTGACGCCTCTAGGCCCGCTCCCCATCCCGTTGTTTCCCATCTATAGTAGTTGCCGTTTCTGTCTTTTGCAACTACTACTGCATTCATGTACATAATTATAAAACCGCCACGGCCAACATACCCCCATACGACTTCTAGTTGATTGCTTGACACATGAGAATATAGCCGTTCTAATCCACGAAAGATAAATGGAGAAAACTGAACATACGACATTGATGTTGCCGCTGATCCCACATTAACGTACATTCCTGGTATGTAATTCCCATTGGAGCCCATTACAGGAACAGACCCGGGTGCTGCGCCAGGGCCGCTTTGCCATGCACCAGGAATTGGATTACCTTGGCTATCGTAGACAGGATACTGAGTATCATGTCCGCTCGGATCAATGTACTTGAGAGGATTGTTATTGCAGTAGCTGTATCTATTCAGCGTCTGCGGATTCATGTAGTTCGGCACAATCGTATCCGCGCTTATGAACCTGCCAATCGTCGCGTCGTAGTATCTGGCGTTGTAGTAGTACAGGCCGGTATCGTCCAGGCGCTGGCCGGTAAAGAGCTTGTCCGTATCTAAAGTGCCTTGACTATTTCGGCAGACTCCAAACCAGACTGCTGAAAAAGTAACGTCGCGGGCAGGATTCTCCATCCGATGCAATATCGGATCGCGAAATTCGTCCCTTATTTAGTTTTCAGGCTATATTTCGAGGCTATATTGGCCCCGTTTTTAAGGTGCTTTCCCGATTTTTACGGGCTCGCCAACTCCAACGGCGGACTTTCTTCTTTGAATAGCAATCTAGCCATACGCTTAACGTTGGAGGCGATAGCCGCCAGCAGCGTGTGTATCCCGGCCCGCGCCAGCCCGCGATATCTGCATCTCCTCATGCCGCAGTAGCGGGCCAGGTCGGCTATCTTGTGCTCTATCTTGTAGCGGTTGCGATAGATGGCCTTGCCTTCCTCGCTTGCCATTCTCACCTTCATCTGCTGAAAAAGGGGCTCGTAACAGCTGATGTAAACGGTCCTGCCCCGCTCCCCCTTGCAGCACCTCCCCTTCAACTCGCAAGCGTTGCACTGCTCCGGGCTGAACTGAAATATATTGCCCTTGCGTTTCTGCTCGCCGTCGAACACCGCCCGCCGGTGATAGGGCGCTGCGTTCCCTGCCGGACAGGTCAGGCTGTCGTTTGCCTCGTCGTATGTGAAATCCTCTACGGTAAAGAACTCGGGATCGATATGGTTGGTTTTCTTTGTGAGACTGATGTAACCGGTGATTCCTGCATTGTCGAGCGCCTCCAGGTTGGCCCCCGAGTCATAGGCCTTGTCCGCGCTCAGCTCCTCCGGCACGAGAGCGTGGGCCTGCTCCTGCTGCACGAGCAGGGGTTTAAGCTCCTGCCCGTCGTTCACATTAGCCGGAGTGGTCTCGACGGCGGTGACTATCTCCGATTCTTCCTCCACCACCAAATGTCCCTTGTACCCCGCCCAGCGCTTCGATTCCTTCCTCCCCATGCGCGCGTCGGGATCGACCGGGCTCACCAGTCTGTCCTCGGCTCCTTCTTCCCTATCCGCCACAGCTTTCTCCAACAAATCCAGTCCCATCGACAATCTATCGCTAGCTTCGAGACGACCACGTTCCAGTTCCCGCGACACCTCGCTAAAGAGCGCCCCGGCCTGCTCTATCTCCTGCTCCAGGTTGTCCTCCTTGCGAGTGTACTTGTCCTGCTGGTCGAAACCGGCCTCTTTGCCGCCCAGCCTATCGGCGATCTTGGGGTTCTGTTTGCCGACGCTGTCGAGCACGTTCCTGCGGCACAGGCGTATCAGGCCGGTGAGGCTGACGACGGCCATATCGGCTACGATGTGTGTGGAATCGATTATCTGGCGCTTGCCTGTGACCAGCTTCTTATCGATGCATTGCTGCACGATCCGCTCGAACACCTGGCGGAACTTCTCCTCTCCCAATCTGATGGCGCGGAAGTAGGATATGGTGGTGGCGTCGGGAACCTCTTCATCGATGGCCAGTCCCAGGAAGTATTTGTAGGCCAGGTTCATGGCGGCGTTCTCTATGACCTGCCTGTCCGAGTCTCCGTAGAGGTATTGCAGCAGGCACAGCCTGAGCATGAACTCCGGGTCTTCCGCGGGCCTGCCGAAGTTGGGGGTGTACCTGTCCTTGACGAGGCCGCTTATGAAGGAGAAGTCTACGGCCTGGTTTATCTTGCGCAGCAGGTGGTCTTGCGGGACGATGCGGTCATACAAGTAGCTTCCGTAGAACGATTCCTGCGGCGAGCGCGGCTTGAGCATGAGTTTCCTCCCATTGTGGTGATAGGTATATTGTAAGAGAGAAGGAGGGGGAGTGGTAGGGGAGAACACCTCATTCAGATTTATCGAAAGGTTTAAATTTCGACCAGTCTTTAACCCGCGTGTATCTGCGCCTAAAATATCTCTCTGATAAATACACGCTTAATAACCATGTTATTACATACGTAATGGTTTCAATTAGTCGTATATCTATCTCTACATCATGGGAGATAAACGTTAATAGTACTATTACTGCAATCATCACAGCAAGTGGCCTGGTGATCTTAGAAAGAGATTTCATATACCGTATATTGGCAGCTATTTTTTTTCCTCCATGACCGGGATGTCCAAATAGAATATATATCCAGCGTGGACAAGTACGACTCCAGTATTCAACAGTATGCATTGCGCTTCCCATCATCCATATAAAAGCGATACAAATTCCCCATATCATCCCAAGAAAAACATGCGCAAGCCAAAAGTCAACTCCACCGAGTGTAAAATAAGTCAAGCCAAGGCATATACCTATAAGCACAAACATAGTATTAATTCTTTCTTGTTGAATTAGCTGATTTACCAGTATATTCTACCATCAGGTCCATACCACCAACCATCCTTTTGCAGCCCCCAGCGTCCGTAAGACCAAACGTTCAAAGGATTTGACCCCCAAGCTATATCTCCCCAATCGCTGCTCGTCCAGTTGCACTCGGCTCCATGTTTTCCAGCCGTAAAGTCGTATAATGCGTCATCAAAAAGTTTCCAGCCTACCGAATGAAGGAATCCACCTACAGTTGAAAATCCTAAACCTGCAATTGTTGATATCCCTTCAGGTACTGCCATTCCAACAACGCCGATTGCGTCTAAAGTAGTACCAGTTATGATAAGGAGGGTACCTCCTACCATTTGGAATGTTGATTTTATTTGATCCAATAAACTAGGAGGAGGAGCCTCCACATAACCAAAAGTCTTGATTAGCGATATCTTATAACCCATCGCCGTTACGGTATTGAAACAAATGTTACCCTTGGTATCGAATCCTACCAGATATATACCTGATTCAGTTTCTACATATCGAAAATAATATGCTTCATTATCTCCAGCATCCCACCAACCTATAATACTACTATCACTGTCTAGAACAGGCCTCATATTATCACCCTGGTTGGTTGGCAATGCCTCTGTGAAATAGCCAGGAGCAGAGCCGCCACCGCTACTGCCGCCACCGCCAACACCAGGAGGGAAATAAGGGTCAGGTTGCGGATTCGTAGGGACTGTCTCGGGGGCATCGGGAATCCAAGCGTGTCCGCTCGGATCAGTGTACTTTAGCGGATTGTTCAAGCAATAGCTATACTTATTTAGTGTCTGCGGATTAGTAATATTCTGAATGAGCGTATCCGCGCTGATGAACCTGCCAATCGTCGCATCGTAGTAGCGGGCGTTGTAAAAGTACAGGCCGGTATCGTCCAGGCGCTGGCCGGTAAACAGCTTGTCCGTATCCAGGGTGCCCTGACTATTTCGTCGGTCTCCAAACCAGACTGCTGAAATAGTGGCGTCGCGGACAGGATTCTCTATCCGATGTCATGCCGGATTATAAAATACGTCCCTCAGCCGGTTTTCAGGCTGTATTTCGAGGCATATCTTGCCCCGTTT
>JAQUQE010000059.1 GCA_028716225.1 Dehalococcoidales bacterium
GTTGTTAAGGTGCTTTTACATTTACAGCTTCATTATTGAACAAAAGAACTTTTGGTTTAACCAGAGGAAGCAATTACATCCTCATCCCCCCGGGGGGAGAGAAAAGGTCATCGCAAAAGCAAAAACAGGAAGTAATTATGGGATGAGGGCCGGGTTAGCTGACATCAGCAGACGGCCTGTAGCTCAAAAATAGAGGCTTATGGAATGGATAGGGTAAAACTATCCCTAGATGCGGATATAGCGCCTTGTCTTGGCGCTTCGCTGTTCGCGGGGGTAGTGGTACAGGGCCTGGACGGGGTCTGATACCTGATCGGGGGGAGCTTCCCGGCCTTTAGCGGTGAGCCGGTAATAAACCCGCGGCGGAGCCGGCGGGTAATCGTCCTGAATTGACGATCCCTCGGTGTAGCCCGTTTCCTCGACCCAGCCCAGTCTCTTGAGGTGGTTGAAGTACCGGGTGAAGCTGGAATACCGCGCCCGGGTGAGCTTATAGGGAATCCGGCTCAAGTAGTGTTCCAGGAGAAGCTGGTATTCCTCCGCGGTAAAGGCCGGCTTACCGCGGGCGATGTGCTTTTCCTCCGCCCTTTCGGTGGCATCCCGGGCGATGGCGCGGTGCAGGGCCAGCTTATACTCACTGTGGACATCGGTCATGGGGGCCCCGGCCGAAGGGTCTATCTTCTTTGAGTCCTCGGGGCCGCTGCCTTTGAGAAACTCGATGATGAACCAGGCCGTGCCAAAGGGTCTCAGAAAACCCCCGTTGGTGGGTCTAACATCAATGGCCAACTTTCCCTCCTTCTGGTAGTTTCCACCCTTCGACCCGTCCGATACTATGTAAAAGTTCAAGCTGCTTATCCAGCGACTCCTTCTCAATGGTGCGGCCTCTGAGTTCACACTCGCGGGCCTTTGTGTTCCAATCAGTAGCCTGGCTAAGATTTCCTTTACGAGAGGCAGTTTCGGCTCTTTCCAGCAGCTCCAGCGCCAGCTCGTACAGGCTAACTGCCTTCTGGCGTAGCAGGGCGATCTCGTTCAACCGCTCCAGTTCCTCGGGGGTATAGACGTGGTATTCATTCTTATTGTCGTCCTTATAGAGTATCTGCTTTGTGTCCATTGCTTTCACTCCAGTTTTACTTACCGGTGTCATTTCTCCAGACCTTCCAGCATCGTCGTGGCCACCCGGCGTATGGCGTTCAGGTTCTGGTCGAGCGTTTTCTTGTCCCGCGACCATAGCGCCACATAGGGGAACGACCTCACTCCGGTGTCGAAGCCGTAGTGAGCGCCGACGACATAGGCCGCGCTCTCGGCGATCGTCTCGGCATCCTGTCTTGGCATCCGCAAGACGCCCTCGGAGTAGTAATGGGCGACCTCATGAAGCAGGGTTTTAAGCTGCTGCGCTCCGTGTTCCTCGGGACGCACCCAGATTTGAGAGGGCGGCAAGTACTGCCCCTTTATCCCCGGGTCCTGGTAGGGACGCGATTCGAAGCTGACCGTAACGCCGCTTCTTTCCATGAGGGCTAGCAGCCGGTTAAACAGCGCCTCGTTTTTCTCACCCGTAAGCACCGGCACCTCAAACTCGGGCAGAGGCTTCCCCTCGGTTTGCCCAAGATCAAAAACATGCACTACCTTGAAGAACCGCGGGGAAACCTCCCCCTCTATATCAACGGCCGCACCGCACTTCGGGCAGTAGCGAGCGCCCCTGGGTATCCGAGCGTCGCACTCAGCACAAGTAGCCCGGGGCGGCATGACCGGCGCCAGAATAGCGATGCCCTTTTCACCCGGCTTAACCCATCTTTCCATGTCCTTCCAGGTGTTATATCCGGCGACCCTGGTGGCGTCCGGCTTCTGGAGCATGATGAGTATCTGGTTACCGATGGAGTAGTCATGAAACTTGGCCATGGTGTTAAGGAAGAGCCGGAACTGGTAGCTATCGACGATACCCTCAACGCCGGCTTTAAGTTGCGCCATGACGGCGTCAATCTTACGCTCACCAGTCGCGGTCTCCACGGCCGGCAGCACCGACAGGCTATACTCCGGAAGCGGTTCGTTAACCAGTCCCACCAGGTCGCGGTAGCGGGATGGTACTTCTTCGCCGCCCTCAATAAGCAAGGCCTGGGCCTGCAGTCCGAGCTTTGATGTGTGCTCTTTTTCGATGTGCTGCCGGAGCGCCTCCGATCTGGTTACTGATCTCGGGTTTTTTAAATCATACTTCGGTATTTCTACCACCTTGCCGCAGATAGGGCAGATCACGGTGACCGGCCTGGTCTGGGGTAGCCTTACCGGTATTTCTTTCGGGGTGGCCACATCAAGAATATCGTTAGCGATCTTCTTCTCCCATCCGCCTACTTTTTTGCCTACCCAGAGCATAAACAAAGCAACCGAAAGCCAGGTGGTAAACTGGATTACCTCATTGGCCTGAGCCTGAATCGATTCCTGCGGTGTTTTCACGTTGTCCTCCTACCAGGTTATTCCCTTAAGCGCGTCATCAAACCACCGCTCCGCCGTGGCCGACACCACCCGGGACGCGATTTTGGTCATAGCATCTGCGTGTCCCGGCTCCAGATCCTCAGCTCCCGAGGTATGATGGCCCAGCTCGTGAATCAGGGTATCGATGGTTGTTCTGGCGTGGTCCAACTGAAAGAGAGAAACATAGACCTCACGGGTCGTCCGGCTGTAAAGACCGGCCGTTCTCACCCGGTCGCTTGCCGGCGGGATGATGGCGGCGTGCACATCTGGCGGCGTGGAAACCACCCGCCGCGTAATTTCCCTGGCCAGGGCAAGGTGCTTGAGCTGCAGCGGGGCTAGTTTCGAGTCGGGAATGATCTCCACTTCCCGGAGCCGCTCCTGGGACTCGCTGACCAGGCGTTCGTCACTGGTAATCACCCCGCGGAGCGCCCAGGTAACCATGTTCTGCATATCAACGGACTTGTAGCCCAGGTGCTTCACCGTGCTGTCCCAGCGGGGGTTGCAGCGGAGGACGGCATCATTGCCGAAGGTCTCCCGCCAGGCCGCGCGCCAGGCCTCAGCGTTTTCTTTCATGATCAGGTCATAATTCTTTCCGCTCACCGGATCAACCCCCATTTCATAGCTGGACATGTTTACCCGGTGGTTTTCCTCGGCTTCCAGTAGCGGCGGGTCATGCGTCATGTTAAGGAATACTCTCAAGTGATCAACACTGGTAACGCAGCACCACAGCCTGCCCACGTCTACCCACAGGTCGTCTTCGTTCCTGGGTCCGTGCCGGTCTGGGGCAAGCTCAAAGGACCAGAGGTTATATGAATAAGGACTTTTTATGCTTTTCAGGAAGATGTCACGGGCAAATATCCGCGATGCCCCGGCTCCCTTCTCGTACCATCCGCCTGGGAGAGTCACCGGGAAGTGATGCTGTATGAGCTTGTTATAGCGCTGTACGGGATGGGATAACAGACTGGGGCCCTCGGCAATAACAGACGAGCGGGGGATGTTAACGGCAAAGCGGTCTTCAAATGCCGTTCCCCTGTAGCCGACGATGTGGAAGGTGGTGCCGCTTTTCTGCCCGTCAGGTCTCCAGAGTGCGGCCAGGGTCTCCGCCCTGCCGTTTACCGGCTGCTCCAAAAAGACAATCCAGATCTCGCGCCCCATGGTTTCGACACGAACCGAATATCCCTTACGGGTTAAGGCCAGTCCGGCAATCTTCATGCCCTCGCCGTATTTGCCCCTGGCCCAGTCCGGCTTGAGCTTGGGTGGGCCGAGCAGGAAGTCGGCCACGGCCACTCCCTTACCCTCATCACGGATATATAGCCCCTCTTCATCATAGCCCCAGGTGTAGCGCTCACTTTCGTCAAGAGCGTTCTGCACAATATCCCGGATGGCTTCCCACTCACCCCAGTCCTGGCGCCAGGTGGAAGTGGGGCCGATAATGATGAGCTGCCAGCCCCGGGGCTCCCAGTCCCTGCGGTACTCCTCCATGGTCAACACCTGCGGTGGTGCGGTCTTTACTACCATCAGATCCTCCTGTTTACCCGGGTGATTGCCGTCTGGAAGGCGTTATCCAGCTTTTCCCGGTAGCCGATATCGTCAATGGTATAGGCCAGAAACTCGGGGCTGTCCGCCAGGAAATCAAGGCTTGTTTTTTCTTTCGGGTGCGAGGGGCGAAGCTTGGTGGGAATCACTGCCGGCGGCTTACTACCAGTTATCGTCTGATGCCTGACATGGCCTGGCTTGCTTATCATCCCTGTGGATGACAGGTATTCATAGCGAGGGTATTCCAGAGCCGGGGGCGGCAGCTCTTTCGGCTTCGGCTTACCCAGCGCGGTGCGAGAGTACATCTTGAGCATGCCGCCCACAAAGAGCCCCATGACAGCCGCCGTAAGGGCAAGCTGCATGAAGCCGGTAATTCCAAGCGTCTCACCAGGCAAAGGGCCCTCTTCTCCCGTAGTATAATCAATCGACACGCTGTCACCTGACCCGATAGTCTCCGCTTCACCAGCGTTTACCTCCAGGAAGTATCTCACCGGCGTTTCCTCTGTGATGAGATAACCTGGCGGAGCGCCCAGGACGATATCCACCACCTGCAGCGCTTCGCTCATAAAGATGATGTCGATACTAAATAGCATGGCCGCCGTGGTGACCTGAACCGGTTGTTCACTGCCCAGGTCAAAGAGCATACCTGCGCCGGCAGGCGTCGACTCCAGTCCCGAGAGACCGGCAGCCAGTTCTTCCGGGGTTACCGCCACGCTAGCCAGCCACTGCTTTTCTCCGATCGTTACGGTTGCTGTTTGCATTGCGCTTTCCTCCTATCGCGACACGTGATCAATCCATCGTGCCGCCCACTTCTTCTCGTGAGAGGTGGTGATCTTATTCCGGTAGCTCTCCGGAGCCGTTTTCATGCCGGCCCGAAAGGCCGCTTTAGTTAGAGGCCCAAAGGGCAGCTTGTCATAGTTAGCCGCCGCGGTTTCTATTCGGTCGGTGTATTTTCGCCTCATGGCGTCGTAGCTTCTGAGCAGGTTTGCTCGGCCTTTAGTGGCGTGGGGGACCAGGGCCGGATTATCCCGTTCGTACTGTGCCAACCGGCTCCCCCAGTTCGGGTACGGCTCCGTTGGCCCGGTCTCCCGCGGCTCAAACTCCCGAATCAGCTCCTTGAAGAAATCATACTGTTCACGCTTTACCATTTCTCTCTCCTTTCGATTTATTCTCCTCCCATAGCTTATCGAACCACTGTCTCTGCTCCTCTCCGGAGACCTTACGGTATCTCATGGTAGTGGCGATGCTCTGATGGCCCAGGTGCTCCTGCAGCATCCGGATCCCATCGCCGCTGTCATTGATTTTCACGGCATGGACAGCAAAAGCGTCCCGCAGCCGGTGCGGGCTTACGCCGTGTACCTTACCCGACTCAGCATTCTTAAGCCTGGGGAGCCCGGCCCTTTCGGCACAATGCCGCACTATCTGCCAGGCCCGGTGGCGGTTAATGCCGAAGAGGAGAAGCCGGCCCCCTCTGGAACGAGGCCCTTTACGGCCTACGTATTCCTTAAGCATATCCAGGGTTTCGGCATCAACCGGCAGAGTGCGAAAGCGCCGCTGTTCCCGAACCTGAGAAAGGGCCTGGTCGACATCAAATCCACAAACGGAGCAGAACCGGTGCGCCCGGGCCAGTCGCGCTCCGCAGCGCGGGCAGGAAAGCCTCACCCTTTCCTTGAGGTGCTTGATGGTGACCGTGCTCTCGCCAAAATCAATGTCATCGACCGTTATGCCCAGCGCCTCGGAAATACGGCAGCCGAGCCGGAACAAAAGCCGAATAAGCAGCCGGTCCCGCAGGTATTCAGCGGCCTGCTCCAGTTTTTCTACATCTTGAGGTTCAAGATACGCTTTGGTCATCTAAAATTACCTCATGTGGAAACCGTATACTTACTGGACATGCTGCCCTGGTCGTCCACACACTGGAAGGTCCTGCCCTTACCAACCATGGTGAGGATGTTTCTTTCGATTTTATAAGATTGCCCCGGCGAGAGAGTCATTGGGTACACGTTATTGGTATACCAATCAACTCCATCGTCTTGAGAGCCGATATAGAGCCTGACGTCATGTGTTTCGGTTACCGGGCCCGAGTTGGTGACCAGGATTTCGAAATATACTCTAACGCGCTCACCTTCAGGTACTTTCCAGGTATTAACATTAGAGTAAGTGAACCTGCTCAGCACGGTAGGCAATATGATGATGCTGCCGATTTGCTCCTCAAACGGTGGTTTAAAATACCCCGGGTCTATAAGTGCCCTCAGGTATAAGGGATAGGTGTTTACCGGTATCCAGTCATCGTAGCTTTGCGGGCTAGGCGAAGAGCGGTACCGCTTCGTGGCGAGGTCCTTTTTAGCGGTTACGACATAGAGGTTATTGGGTGATGTCAGATCGGCACGGGTTA
>JAQUQE010000060.1 GCA_028716225.1 Dehalococcoidales bacterium
TTTTTGCCTACCCAGAGCATAAACAAAGCAACCGAAAGCCAGGTGGTGAACTGGATTACCTCATTGGCCTGAGCCTGAATCGATTCCTGCGGTGTTTTCACGTTGTCCTCCTACCAGGTTATTCCCTCAAGGTCATCATCAAACCACCGCTCGGCCGTGGCCGACACCACCCGGGATGCTATTTTGGTCATGGCATCAGCGTGTCCCGGCTCCAGATCCTCAGCCCCCGACTGATGATGGCCCAGCTCGTGAATCAGGGTGTCGATGGTTGTTCTGGCGTGGTCCAACTGAAAGAGAGAAACATAGACCTCGCGGGTCGTCCGGCTGTAAAGGCCGGCGGTTCTCACCCGGTCGCTGGCCGGCGGGATGATGGCGGCATGCACATCTGGTGGTGTAGAAACCACCCGCCGCGTAATTTCCCTGGCCAGGGCAAGGTGCTTGAGCTGCAGCGGGTCCAGTTTTGAGTCGGGGATTACCTCGACCTCCCGGAGCCGCTCCTGGGAATCGCCGACCAGGCGTTCGTCACTGGTAATCACCCCGCGGAGCGCCCAGGTAACCATGTTCTGCATGTCAACGGACTTGTAGCCCAGGTGCTTTACCGTGCTATCCCAGCGCGGATTACAGCGGAGGACGGCATCATTGCCGAAGGTCTCCCGCCAGGCCGCACGCCAGGCCTCGGCGTTTTCTTTCATAATCAGGTCATATTGCTTGCCGCTCACCGGATCCACCCCCATTTCATAGCTGGACATGTTTACCCGGTGGTTTTCCTCAGCTTCCAGTAGGGGCGGGTCATGCGTCATGTTAAGGAATACTCTCAGGTGATCAACACTGGTAACGCAGCACCACAGCCTGCCTACATCAACCCACAGGTCGTCTTCGTTCCTGGGTCCGTGCCGGTCTGGAGCCAGTTCGAAGGACCAGAGGTTATATGAGTAAGGACTTCTTATGCTTTTCAGGAAGATGTCACGGGCAAATATCCGCGATGCCCCGGCTCCCTTCTCGTGCCAGCCGGTGGGTGGTGTCTCAGGGAAATGATGCTGTATGATCTGGTTATAGCGCTGCACGGGACGGGATAACAGGCTGGGGCCCTCGGTAATAACAGACGAGCGGGGGATATTAACGGCAAAGCGATCTTCAAAGGCCGTCCCGGTGTAGCCAACGATGTGAAAGGTGGTGCCGCTTTTCTGCCCGTCAGGTCTCCAGAGAGCCGCCAGGGTCTCCGCCCTGCCGTTTACCGGCTGCTCCAAAAAGATTATCCAGATCTCCCGCCCCATGGTTTCGACACGAACCGAATATCCCATCCGGGTTAAGGCCAGTCCGGCAATCTTCATCCCCTCGCCGTATTTGCCCCTGGCCCAGTCCGGCTTGAGCTTGGGTGGGCCGAGCAGGAAGTCGGCCACGGCCACTCCCTTACCCTCATCACGGATATATAGCCCCTCTTCATCATAGCCCCAGGTGTAGCGCTCACTTTCGTCAAGAGCGTTCTGCACAATATCCCGGATGGCTTCCCACTCACCCCAGTCCTGGCGCCAGGTGGAAGTGGGGCCGATAATGATGAGCTGCCAGCCCCGGGGCTCCCAGTCCCTGCGGTACTCCTCCATGGTCAACACCTGCGGTGGTGCGGTCTTTACTACCATCAGATCCTCCTGTTTACCCGGGTGATTGCCGTCTGGAAGGCGTTATCCAGCTTTTCCCGGTAGCCGATATCGTCAATGGTATAGGCCAGAAACTCGGGGCTGTCCGCCAGGAAATCAAGGCTTGTTTTTTCTTTCGGGTGCGAGGGGCGAAGCTTGGTGGGAATCACTGCCGGCGGCTTACTACCAGTTATCGTCTGATGCCTGACATGGCCTGGCTTGCTTATCATCCCTGTGGATGACAGGTATTCATAGCGAGGGTATTCCAGAGCCGGGGGCGGCAGCTCTTTCGGCTTCGGCTTACCCAGCGCGGTGCGAGAGTACATCTTGAGCATGCCGCCCACAAAGAGCCCCATGACAGCCGCCGTAAGGGCAAGCTGCATGAAGCCGGTAATTCCAAGCGTCTCACCAGGCAAAGGGCCCTCTTCTCCCGTAGTATAATCAATCGACACGCTGTCACCTGACCCGATAGTCTCCGCTTCACCAGCGTTTACCTCCAGGAAGTATCTCACCGGCGTTTCCTCTGTGATGAGATAACCTGGCGGAGCGCCCAGGACGATATCCACCACCTGCAGCGCTTCGCTCATAAAGATGATGTCGATACTAAATAGCATGGCCGCCGTGGTGACCTGAACCGGTTGTTCACTGCCCAGGTCAAAGAGCATACCTGCGCCGGCAGGCGTCGACTCCAGTCCCGAGAGACCGGCAGCCAGTTCTTCCGGGGTTACCGCCACGCTAGCCAGCCACTGCTTTTCTCCGATCGTTACGGTTGCTGTTTGCATTGCGCTTTCCTCCTATCGCGACACGTGATCAATCCATCGTGCCGCCCACTTCTTCTCGTGAGAGGTGGTGATCTTATTCCGGTAGCTCTCCGGAGCCGTTTTCATGCCGGCCCGAAAGGCCGCTTTAGTTAGAGGCCCAAAGGGCAGCTTGTCATAGTTAGCCGCCGCGGTTTCTATTCGGTCGGTGTATTTTCGCCTCATGGCCTCGTAGCTTCTGAGCAGGTTTGCTCGGCCTTTAGTGGCGTGGGGGACCAGGGCCGGATTATCCCGTTCGTACCGTGCTAACCGGCTCCCCCAGTTCGGATACGGCTCCGTTGGCCCGGTCTCCCGCGGCTCAAACTCCCGAATCAGCTCCTTGAAGAAATCATACTGTTCACGCTTTACCATTTCTCTCTCCTTTCGCTTTATTCTCCTCCCATAGCTTATCGAACCACTGTCTCTGCTCCTCTCCGGAGACCTTACGGTATCTCATGGTAGTGGCGATGCTCTGATGGCCCAGGTGCTCCTGCAGCATCCGGATCCCGTCGCCGCTGTCATTGATTTTCACGGCATGGACGGCGAAGGCGTCTCGCAGCCGGTGCGGACTCACGCCGTGTACCTTACCCGACTCAGCATTCTTGAGCCTGGGGAGCCCGGCCCTTTCGGCACAATGCCGCACTATCTGCCAGGCCCGGTGGCGGTTAATACCGAAGAGGAGAAGCCGGCCCCCTCTGGAACGAGGCCCTTTACGGCCTACGTATTCCTTAAGCATCCCCAGGGTTTCGGCATCAACCGGCAGAGTGCGAAAGCGCCGCTGTTCCCGAACCTGGGAAAGGGCCTGGTCGACATCAAATCCACAAACGGAGCAGAACCGGTGCGCCCGGGCCAGTCTTGCGCCGCAGCGCGGGCAGGAAAGCCTCACCCTCTCCTTAAGGTGCTTGATAGTAACCGTGCTCTCGCCAAAATCAATGTCATCGACCGTTATTCCCAGCGCCTCGGAAATACGGCAGCCCAGCCGAAACAAAAGCCGAATGAGCAGCCGGTCCCGCAGATATTCGGCGGCCTGCTCCAGTTTTTCTACATCTTGAGGTTCAAGATAAGCTTTGGTCATCTAAAATTACCTCATGTGGATACCGTGTACTTACTGGACATGCTGCCCTGGTCGTCCACACACTGAAAGGTCCTGCCCTTACCAACCATGGTTAATATGTTTCGCTCAATCTTGCCGGATTGCCCCGGCGAGAGAGTCATTGGATACACGTTATTGGTATACCAATCAACCCCGTCTCCTTGAGAGCCGATATAGAGCCTGACGTCATGTGTTTCGGTTACCGAGCCCGAGTTAGTGACCAGGATTTCGAAATACACCCTAACGCGCTCACCTTCGGGTACTTTCCAGGTGTTAGCATTGGAATAGGTAAAGCTGCTCATCACATCAGGTGAGATGATGATGCTGCCGATTTGCTCCTCAAACGGTGGCTTAAGATAACCCGGATCCACCAGTGACCTCAGGTACAAGGGATAGGTGTTTACCGGTATCCAGTCATCGTAGCTTTGCGGGCTAGGTGAAGAGCGGTACCGCTTCGTAGCGAGGTCCTTTTTAGCGGTTACGACATAGAGGTTATTGGGTGAGGTCAGATCGGCACGGGTTACCGTTACGCTAAGGAAGACAGCGTCGTAGTAAACTCCCAGATCCGGATTAGCCGGATAGTACAGCGGAAGTAGTCCGCATTCCTTGGGGAGCGCGATCTCGATTAACAGGCTGGAGCCTTCGGGGCACGCGGCAGGAGGAATATACAGTATGGCTTCCAGGGTGGTTCGTCCTCGGTAGCACGGGGCGATCGGGAAACTCATTGAATGCAGCATGACCTCCCCGCTACCCGTAATAATCACGTCTTCAGTAGCCTGGTAATGCCCGAGCAGGGTGGCTCCGGACCAGACGTCAAAGTACACAGGGTAGGTGCCGGCTTCAAGAGGCATGGTGATCGGGAAGCGCACGTTTTCGCTCTCCCCGGCATCAAGAGCAAACTCTTTGGTGTACAAAGCGACCATATTAACGCCCATGTAGAGAGTAGCCTTGTAGTCGAATGGAGCCGGAGTGGGGTTGGTCATCTCTACGACGGCGGTTTTAGCTTCCCCTGCATTAAACTCAGGCATGTTTACCTCCTTATTCCCAGGTTATCGGACCGACGCTTATGTCGGGGCTGATCTCAATCACGACGTCTTCGGTGGCCTGGTAGTGCTTGATTAGCGCACCAGCAACACTCACATCCAGATATACCGGATAGGAGCCTTCGGTAACCGGCATGTCGATACCGAAATCGACATACTGTGAGCCACCCGCGACGATGACGATATCCCCGGTGCCGGATGTGGCGACCTTACCGGCGCTCAGGTACAGCTCAACGGTATAGACAAACTCCTTAGCGGTAGGATTAGTGAGCAGCGCCCGGGCCGTCTTGTGTTCCCCGCCTTCGAATGTTGGGTCGGCCATCTCAAGGCTTTCGATTTCGACCTCAGGTTTGATTTTCATAGCAAACCTCCTCTTCATTTATTCCCAGATAATATCGATAAGCTCAGAAGGGTGTTCTGTTTCAAAATGGGTAATTAGCTCCTCTTCCGAAGCAAACTCCGCGCCGCACAGCGGGCACGTGTAGATAACCGGCGGAGCGGCCGCAGCAGGCAGGAACGCTGTTACCATTGTTAGACCCATCATCATTCCTACCATGCCCACCATACCGATCATCATCACTCGACTGGAATCACTCTCTTCCATAGTTACCTCCTAAACCGGCATATCAACCTTACCAAGGCGATCTGGATGTTGGTGGCCCATCTTAGGGGTATCACCAGAGGGCTGTTATAGGCATCCTTGTACCAGTAAGGCAGTTCGCTCCACCTCTTTAGATAGTGGTAGTCTTGTTCCAGGTGTTTTCCCGGCTCGGCGTCACCCATAACGCAGGCAATACCCTGATCGGGAGAAGGATCAAGGGTTAGCCAGCACCCGTCAGCGAGCGCCTCCAGCCAGAAGTGGCAGTCAAAAGGCGCGAAGAGGGTTAATAGCGCTCCGCCGGGTGGAGACGGCCTTGCCTCAACTATCCGCGTCCTGATCCCTTGCGCCTTGAGTCTCTGGGCAAGCAGCTCCGCCTTGGCGCCGCAGTGCCCCTTCTTTCTTCCTTCGGTGTATTTTGGAGCACCCCAACGAACACAGTAGTATTTCACCGCGTCCTTTACGTACCGATACTCTCTCGTCACGATCTCAGTCTCAGTCATATCATTACCTCGTAAAAGATTTCGACATGCCGGCCATCATCATGCCCACCATCCCCAGGCTCATTATTGGTATAACCATTCCGGTAATCTCAGACGTAATCAGCGCCGGTACACCTTCGGCCCCGTATAACTGGGCAAGCTTTCCGCCCGATGGGAGGCCGTATCCGTAAGTGTTGTCCTTACCGGCAGGTATTCCTTCAGGCTTTACCGCCACACTACTGATCACCTGTAAGAATTCCTCCATGGACAGGCTTGCGCCTGCTGCCGGGTCATTCCTCCTCATTATTTCCCACAGGTCAAAACCGGCGCCGACGGCAAAGGGAGCGGCGAAGCTGGTACCGCTCTTGACCACATAGGCATCATCACTGTGAGAAGAGGCCAGGTTGACGTTTGTTCCGTAGAACACAATGTCCGGTTTGACGTATCCTTCTTTGGTCGGCCCTCTTGACGAGTATTGAGATATCCCGAAGGGCGAAACATCCACCGCGCCCACCGCCCAGACCTCTGGATCACAGGCGGGGCATACGA
>JAQUQE010000061.1 GCA_028716225.1 Dehalococcoidales bacterium
AGATACCATCCGGTAATCCCGTAAGTGGCGGGATCGAGCGTTGTGCTGGCCATAGCCGCTTCACTGTCGGCGGTAAACGTATAGGCCAACTCCACACGTTGCACTCGTCCGTCTACCTGCACCTTTTTTACCACTGGCCCAGTGACCGTTCCGGCGGCAAAGACCATGCATGGTAAGACGCACAAGGTTATTGCCAAAAAACACGTAACGAATCTGCTAATTAGAGATCTCATAATGATTTACTCCTGATTGTTTTATAATCTTCTCGTGCCGTATGTACCCAATCCGGAAAGCAGCGTACCGCCCGCTCCGATCCAACCGGCCTTTCTGCGCTGCGGCGCGGCCCAGTCGTAAATATCCGCCTCGTATCTCTTGCTCGCAGCGGCCGCATCGGCGTTGTACCCGGCAAGCTGAATGTCTTCCTCGTAATCGCGTGTGGTTTGAAGCATTACGTCCAAGGGACTCCCCGAAGAGATATCCAGCCCGGCTCCGGCCATGATATTGGCTTGCTTTCCTACCATTCGGCGCTTTTCTCGGGAGAGCCGCAAAGATTCGCCCTTTGCGGATTCCTGAATGCTTCGGGCTTCTTGCCTTGCTGCCTTAGCGTTTGCCTTCATTGCATCGGCTTGCTGCATCGCGGAGCTTATACCGCCTACCGCACCCAGGCCTGTGCCGAGTATCGACGCTCCGGTTGCCAGCGCAGAGAGCCAGCCACTACCCGCCGCCGCCGCCGGCGCGGCAACCGCCATGCCCGTCCAGGCCGGAACTATTGTTGCCGCCGCGGTTCCCGCCGCAGCCGTACCGCCAATTGCCGCCGGAAGCATTGCCATTAAAGGGGGCATAGTTTAATCCCTCCACCATCCGTATTGAATGTAGTCTTCTTTGTTCGGTCCGAACTGATGGATTAGGCCTTCATTGCGGAATCCCAGGCTTTCAACCCATCTGCTATTTCTATGAAACGATTTATCAATTCGGCACTCGACGCGATGGAATCCATGATTTGCAATGACGTCCTCTATACATCGCTTGCATATTCGATGAAGCACCCGCCCGTATTGCTCAATCGATTCATCGGCCAGTAGGCACGCTTCCGCCGTACCGGGCCACCGCAAACGCACGAAAATAAGGGCTGCGACGGGTCTATCATCTATCAGCAAGGTATATCCCGGTCCAACAGTCTCAAGCAGCGAACGGTATTCATCGGTTTCGATCAAGTCACGAAACTGCGGGGTTAGGTCCCGGATCTTCATCTGCGCCGCGTGCTCCGCCCTGTAAGTTACAATCTCGACTGAATTACCCATTAGTCGTCACCGTAATGATTGCCGCTAATATTGTGCTTGGGTACGGCTCGTCCTGCACAATAAGAATCCGGCCGTCTTGTTCCCATTGCCCGTGCCAGGGAATGCGATAATCCCCGGATACAAGGGTAAGGGGATCCGCCCCGAGCGCAGTAAGGGGGATCGGGTGCAACTTAGCTTCGTCGGGGCCGATTTTACCGCCCACGGTATCAAGCAATCTCAGGGTTACCTCTGCAATTTTTTTCTTAAGCGCCTGCGCCGTTCCGGGCACTAGACCGGCCTCCAGGGGCACTGGTTCGCATATGCAGGTATACTTCAGTCCGGCACAGACATCTGACGCAGCTTCTTCTAGGGTGATTGCCCCCTGATCTACCGTAAAGTCTCCGACATATCGCCCATCAGCGCATACCGATATCTCTTCACCCTCTAAATGGTCATACCCGGTAAAGACCGTATCGGCTGCACCGGAATAAACCACGGCACAATCCAGGCACACGAAATCGGTTAGCGATGAGGCTGTGGAATTATCGGCCATCCGTTCAATGAACCGCGTAGTTGTCTCTCCCACGGTTCGAGCTACAACCATCCATATTTCGTCGTGTCCGGCGGTATCGCCTAAAGACGAAGGAATTGAACAAACAGACTCAATCTTTCCATCAAGCCCATCGGACACAATCCTCGACCAACCCATGACCGACTCTTTGCGATATAACGTAAGGCACGGCATCACCCCGTCGGACCTAACACACATGAGATTGCTGTGCGGCTTGGCGGCATATGCAAACTCTACTATCCCGCCGGTCATAATGGAGGGGGCAAACAGGGTCAAGTCGCTAGGCGTGACACTGTCGGTCTCGAGACTGTATGCCAGCTCTAAAAGCTTATATCGGCTGCGATCCGCAAAGACCAATACTGGGCCGATTTTGATCGGTACAATATTCTGAGCGCTTCCTTCAGTCGATTGTATATCGAGGGTTGGGGGATTGCTCGCACTCATGGGCTCGCTTTTTTGCACCACAAGTCTGGCCTCTTCGCCGATAGTGCCTAGAATCGGGTTCAGGGCGGGACGTATCCATTGTATGCCGTTAGATAATGCCGAGAGAGTGAATGTGTCTGCTTGCGCATCGGTATCGCCCCCCGGAATGAAATTCTCGTAATCCCCGGACCATGAGCGCCACATGCTGTACGGCTGATAGCTCGTTCCGAAAAAACAGAGCCGGTCATCGTGCAGCATAAGACCGCGTGGATATCCGCGTTTAGCCGAAAACGCACCTTCGCGGTAAAACGGGGTAGCGCTTGCAGCGCCCAACTTAACGACCACATCGCCCACCGCGTGAGACCCGTCGGTTACGGCCGTAATTCGAACCACGCCCCATGTCTCCGCTTGCGAAATCGTCAGAGTAGCATTGCCGTTTTGACGGCCCGTAATCCGGCATCGGTAATACATATTCGGTTCGGTCTCGAAGAATGATTGGCGTGTACTACTGTGAAATTCTGCAATTGAGAACCAACTAACGCGGTTTTTGCTTTGCTCGAGTACGGCCCGCCCTACCCATCCGTCGGAAGGGCTTGGGGTTAGATCAACATTAAATGCTCCGTAAAAAATATCCGCGGCCGTATACTCTCCGACAGCATCCATTTTTCTTTGTACCGATTTGCCTGTGTGCCTCAACCTCCAGAGCGAACCAACGTGCCCCGCCTCGAAGAGCTCCGCTAGTCCGGTCGGTTGATATTCAACCTCAATTCTCCAATCCCGGGAGGATAGGGCCGTAACGGCGCCCGTAGCCGTAGCCGCGTACCCGGACACATAGTCGGTGTCATCCGTCACAACGTCAATGGTAATTAGGTCGTCAGGGGTAGCGATACCGATTATAATTGCATAATCAGCATCCGCAGTCATTTCATGGGCCGTTGAAAATGTAAACGTTTTCTCCCCGGTAACGTTGAAGTCTTGCGTATCCGAAGTAGCTAAAGGACTGCCTGTTGCCTTCGCGCCGTCAGACGCATACAAATAAGCGGTTGCCAAATCCGCAGCGGCAGAGGCGGTGATTATGTTTAATTTAACTGTGTGTATTTTCCCCTGAGTCGGGGCCTCAAATAGATACGCCAGGAATTGGCGTGTCGTTGTTAGCACTGCTTCCGGCGTGCCGAGGGTGCCCCCATAAGTTCCGAATTGCGTATATGATCCGTTATAACTGGCGGTCAACGTAATCCCCGTGCCGCTGGTTGCCGACGGAGTAATGTATTTAATGGAATCCGGAGCCATATCGATATAGGGTCCATCGGTCCAGGTGATGGCCGCGAGATTCCACGATGCATGATCGTATCTAGTAAGTTTGTATGCCGGGTAATCTGGATGAGCGATATACATCACATCTCCAGTCTGCGCGAACTGTAGAGAGGGGATCTTTGAAGCCGGCCACGGCGTAGCTAGTTCATAGGGCAGATCACCAGATTCGATTTGAGCGCCGTCTTTGTAAAAACGGAGGTAATATTGACCGAACTCCAAGACATAAGCCTGAGTATTGCTAAAGATAAACGGGCGCAAATATACGTTAGTGGCGCTAGACTTGGCTGTGGCGATGTATTGGGTTCCAGGACGAGATACAATCGGACCTTGCGGAGTAATCAGATAATTCTGCAACTGCCGGCAAGCCATCCCGTACTTTTCCAGGTCAACTCTGCCCTCCATAATAGGAGACCACTCCCCGGCGTTGAATGCGGTTTTAATTACATGAGCGTGAGGCATTTAATTCCTCGCATCCGCAAGACTTGAGTATTTACGTACCGAAACAGTTCCCACCTCAGAGCAGTTGACTGTGGTCGCTTGCCCGTACGCTATATCCGCAAGCGCCGCCATTTTCTGAACTATTGCGTCTGATTTCGTGAATGCGTTGGCAAGTTTTACCGCTAGGGCCTTGGAGAGCGCCTCGCAAAAAAGAGGATCAAACAGGCCCGTCTCTTCCACGCGCGCGAGATATTTTGCATAACAGGTTTCGGAATCCGTTAAAACCGATCCGGCCTCCACGGCATATTGCAATCCGGCGGTAGCGAGTGTCGCCGAATCCAGGTCCTCTCCTTCTTCCGCCGCCGCTAGAAGGCGTAGACAGTCGGACGGTAACTGGTACGCGTACGTATATCCAAACGCCGGGCCATCTTCTAACTGAGCCAACTCGACCCGGGTTACAGCGAACGCCCAAGCGTGCCGTCGCAATAGCGAGTCTCGCGTTAAATCGAAAAATTGCTTGCACTTGACCGCGTTGGCATCGTCGGTATCGTCAATATCGGCTATCGGGTCCATGCCAAGCAGACCCAACGCATCGTTACAAATATCTTCACGGCTTGCCATTTATCACCCTCCGGTTAACTGCCTCCCAGCTTAGACAGAGTCGGCATAGACCCGCCGCCTGCATAACGCCCGACCGACTCTCCGGCGAAGATGCTCTGTTGTTTGCCCAACGCGCGCATGCGACGCATTCTTTCTGCGTTGGCCGCATTTTCGGTTGTGGCATCGTCCACCTTGGGAGCCGGTATTTTGGGAGTGTCCGGCGTGCCCCCGAATAGTCCGCCCATTGTTACACCTCCACCCACCATATGGATTGGTCCGATTGAACAGTAGATCCAAATATGTCATCTACGGTACGCTTGACTTCGGGCCATCCGTAATAGTCATAGTCATGACCGCATATTAATTTACGCACCTTTGGCAACCACGCGGCAATGTCCGCCCTTACCGCTTCTGCGCCATGGTCCCCATCGATGAACACCATATCAACGCTTTTGTCTGTAAAGTCTTTAGCGGCCTCGATGCTTGACTTTCTAATCACCGCACGATTAGGAAAGTCCGCCGTATTGGAGATGAACGCTTCGTAGTGCTCTGAAGGGTTTATGTCTCTATTTGAGGCGTCAGCAAACGAATATTCCGTGGACCATGGATCGACACAGTACACCAAGCCGGAACAGCCGCTAAGTAGGGCGTGGGCACTCCGTCCCTTAAAACAACCCACTTCCACAATCGAATCCATCTCTCGAGCTTTATTGTAAAGCCACTGCAATTCACGCAACGCCATAAATCCGTCGATTTTATTGCCATGATAGCCCGGATCGTTGGCGCCACCTGGAAGCCTGGATAGATACTCGTGGTAATTGCCTATAAATGGTTGGTCCGCGCCAAGCGGAGACCTGCCCCAATGCACGACGTTAATATGAGGATCTACCCACAGCGGGCGGTTCATTTCGATAGCCCAGCGCCTACAGAAATTGCAATCCTCGCCCCACCACTGCTTTCCTATCCTCTCTGTATCGAAAAAATTCAGATACGTTTCGCGCAGTTCGGCCTCCGGCGTATATTCGCACACTTCGAGGGATTCCCCGTATTTCGCCTGGATGTCCGCAAACACCGACCGACCGATACGCATAAACCCGGTCGGAACTCCCCAGCACGAAATTAGTTCCGATAGTCCGCCCATTACGGGTCTGCCTTCCGGATCGGTCTTTAGCCATATCGGATAAGTTTCTTCCCATGTTTTGTGCCGATACGCGCCGCCAACTATTTCTACAGGCCATGAGAGCAGCCGCAATAGGTCGTCAGGGGTCCACTCGATATCGGCGTCAATGAATACGAGATCGGTTGCTTCGGATTCCAGGAACATCTTCACGAGATAGTTCCGTGCAACCGGGAGATAACAGCATCCGGGAAGAGGTTGCCAGTGAGCCGTAACCCCCGCGTCCCGTAGAACGCGGAGGCTCGACTTTAGCGATTCCTCGAATTGCGGGATAACTCTACCGTCGTAAGCCGGAGTCGCTAAAAAAACATGCATTTACGCGCTCCCCTTAATCAGTCCAAGCGTGACTAAATCGGATCGCAACTGGTTGACGAGGGTGCGG
>JAQUQE010000062.1 GCA_028716225.1 Dehalococcoidales bacterium
CAGCGTCAGTTAAAGTGGTACTGGTTGAATCTATAGATTTACCCTCGTCATGCTCTTTAACCCACGCCTCGGCCTTCTCCATCGTCCAGCCGAACTTAGATTCCTTACTGAAAAGGTAAGTAGCGAACTTCTTATCCTGCCCGCAGTAAAGACCCTTGATTCCCTTTTCCTTAGAGACATCCATTGTCGCCGTGATGGTACATTCCCGGACCGGAACCCTAAAGTAATTCTCCGTCTCTTCCGGCTTGGTAATTCGTATCATCTCGTCCTTACTGATAACGCCCTTTGATACGGCCTCCATCAAAGCGTTAGGGTTAGACGGGACCGGGACTATTGAAATCTCCAGTAGTTCCTGTTTGGTGTAGGTCCGCCGGGCTGATTTATCACCATCTCCGTCAACCCACTCTGTCGGGATAAACCCTACTGACTGAGTTTTCAGAAATCCGGTATTGACGAGCCTCTCGACAATATCAGCGAACTCATACGTCCCTGTCGGGGGAAATTCAACCACGTTTTTAAGAAAGCCGTCTTTAGATGTCCACACCTTTGACGCTCTCCCGATGGGTAGCCCGTGGTAGTCGTGCCCGTAAAGAATAACCGGGTTTTTCTTGAAGTTCTTTAGGTCCCATCCTTTAACGTCAATAACTTCTCCGTCACGGTCCACATCCGAAGTCGAAGCGGTAAACTCGTACTGCCTATCACCTATCTTTTTGACCGCACAATCGAGTATCTTGTGCAAAACTTCTCCCATAATAACCCTCCTATTCAATCACGGGTAAAAAGGTGCATCGGCATTGTGGGTGTACCGGAATTAGCCCGTGCGCCTCAGTAACGGGGTATATCTCCCCGTGTAATGCCATGCATTCATCACAGGTGCGTTCATCCAGTGCGGCATAGAACTCCGTCTTTTGGACGCCGTCCCCCTGATACCTCGTTAACGCGCCCTCATTGTGGGCGGCAATAACCTCAGTCCGGGCAATCATCTTTGCCCGATACTTGGAATTGACATCGAAATAAATCCTGATTCTCCGGGCAATCTTGGCGATACTCTCACCCTGCTTTATCCCGGCCTGAATCTGCCTTTTAAGTTCTAATTTAGTGGTCTGGTTAATCCCAGTAGCCAGAGCAAGCGCCCTTTCCTCCAACCACTCCGTCTCTTCGTTATAATCCCCGATTTCCTTTAAGGATTCGGCGCCTTCCCTCAAAGCAAGGGCGATTAATGGTTTTAGTTCATCAACAAACAGGTCACGCGTCTTTTCACTCTCGAAATAGGCCTCGTTAAGCTCCCCCATCTGGGTGTAATCCTTAACGACCTCCTGTTTCTGCTTAGAAAAGAGAGAATTTAATTTAGAGATAAACTGCGATTCCTCACGCTCTGTCTTTAAGGCATAAGACCGCCAGATATTCTCTTTTTCAACCTCAGGTAATGATTTAGTCTTAACAGGAGAGACTGACTTAACCGGGGTCGCAATCATATTTAACGGGATCAACAGCTGATCACCATTCGGCAGAGGATCGAACCCGTTTAACTTGCGAGCTTCGTTAATAGTCATCCAGCCCGATCTGGTCCCCGACTCGGCTAGTCCCTTTTTCTCTTCCACTGTCTCAGAGACAACTTCGTCGAAATCAAGCTCCAATCCTTCAGCCATCGGGAACATCGGGACCAATCTTTCGTTCAGCTTGTGCTTGATTCGGCTTAATCTCGGTTTAACCAGCCATCTACCAAAGGTATATTCCCCGGCCTCGGCGTTGGCCTTGTTGACATTCTCGGAGACACCCATCACAGATAGGGGCATCCCGAAGGTAAACATCAAGTTCTCCCGGGTCTGCCTTCTTAATGCCGGGAAGTCCATATCCTTCTGGGTAATGGCGATCTGCTTATACTTGACACCGCCCTCCAGGATAGCGACCTTGTGAGAGTTCATATATCCCTGATACTTTGATCCCCACTGCTGCCTTAATCGATCAAACTGCTCTTCGCTTAACGTGTCTTCGACCTCTAACGCCGCGTCAGGCCTTGCGGAATTAAAAAAGAAGTTCCGGTTCCACTTGCCGGCGTATGACTCAGAGTCAAGTTCGACAGATGCAGCCTGGACGAATCCGATCCCGCCGTAAGGATTAAGCGGATCGGGCATGGAGAATCTAATCACTTCATCGTTAGATAGGGGAATCGTCTCACTGCCCACACGGAGAATATATCCCTTGATAAATTCGCTCTTCCCCGGCACGACCTTAACCATGTGAGGAGGAAGCAGCCATATCTCGGCGGGGACGCCTAACTTATTCTTAGGAAGATACCAGTAAGCCCTGCCCGCCAAGTCCGTATGCAAGGAATGGATCTCGATTAATTCCTGCCCGGTCTGCCACGGATTGACGTAATCGAGTAAATTCAGAATGACATGATCCGATACCTGGCTTCTTTCGCTTCGCTCTGATCCTTTATATAGTCTCCACTTAACCTCGCTGGTAGCGGTAGCGATCCTGAGTGCTATTCCAAACAGAGCATATATTTCTCCATAGGCCTCCATATACCCCTTTCCCGACCTTTCCGGGGCGTCAGCCCATCCTGTTAAAGGAAAGCGGGATGTGGTTGTTACTTGCGGCTTCTTACCTCTGAATTTATCCCATATCGCCATTAAATCCACCTTACAGATACTTCGCGAGCTTTAGGATTCATGAAACACAGGGCCAGGGCGTCCCCCCTGTCGGGAGACTTGACACCCCTCGCCTTCATATCTTCTTTTGATTCGATGATTATCTGATCGTTCCGGTTAAGCGGCTTCTTTTTGATGTCGGTTAGCTGTTTGAGCAGAATCTTGTCATTCGGAATCTGTATATCGCCCGACTTAAACAATTCAGACAGGTTCCACCACATCTCGGCCCGGATATTAGCGAATAGCTTGTGATTATTGGCCTGCCCTTGAAAAGATACGCCGTTAACCTTGTATTTGAGAGCCCTTAACCCATCCACCACGCCGGGATTGTACCCTTCGTCTATGTTTACGTCCGGGGTAACATCGAACCTGTCCTTAACCCAGTTAATCTCTTGAACTATCCGGCCGATGTTCGCTTCCGTGTCCGACTTACGCCAGAAAGTGCTCTTAATCACCTTCTGCCCGTGCCGGATATAAAGGGCATTTTCATCAGCGCCGAACCGCGCCGTATCAACACCAATCGCAATCAGATCATCCTTCTTGACGTTAACATCCCGCCCTACCGCCGCCTCAGCTATCCCGAAAGGAATCAGCCTGTCCGTCTCTCCTGAAGGAAAGTCACCCTTAACAAACACTTCATAAAGCGGTGAATCATCCCCCCACTCCAACCGTCTCTGCTCTACATAGTCCTTCGAGATCAGGAAAGGATAATCACCTTCCTTTGTAAACGCCGGGGTATCAAACGCCGATATGTGTATGCAGTTGTAAATCGGAGATGTGAATAAATCTCTGTATCTCCCTGTCGCCTGCGTCGGGTTACCTAAGACCAACTGTCTGGTGAATCCCGTCGCTAACGGATTCTCCATGGCCCCGTACACCTGTTCTGGTATACCCGACCCTTCATCCACTATCTCCAGTACATACCTGTTATGAAATCCGGTTATCCGCTCCGGCTCGTCTGTCGAGAATCCTAACGCGAACCAGTCCTCCGCTAACGTCAATGATGTCTGCGTTACATCCCCACCCAGCGGAACCTTCGCTTGCGCGTGTATCGCCCGTATCTCCCGCCATAACTGCTCTTTGACCTGCCGAAAGCTCTTCCCTGTCGTTAATACAGTGCTAGGCTTGTACGCAGCCAAGAACCAGTTGACCAAACACGCCGCTACCTTCGTCTTCCCCCCTGCAGAACACGACCTCACCGCTGTCCTGGGATTGTCTCTCACCGATTCGACAATCTCCCTCTGCTTCGACCACAACTCTATCCCTAAGATGTCCCGAATGTACTCTACCGGCTCCGCTCTCCACCACTTGATGATGTCACTTAAATCTACATTCATTAAAAGTAGTTCGGCATCTCATTACCATCAGCATCCAGCGGGATCTCCTTCGGTAAGAAAAACCGAGGCTCATACCTCCCCTTCGCTCTGTCCACATTGCTCTGCCTCAACAATCCTGCCATACCGGGTCTAACCGAGGGTCTAACAACCCTGCTTCCTCGCCTCTTCCTCATGTAAATTCTTTGATAATTTCTCTTGTCTTCCGGGTACTTATAGGGCATCCTCAGTCCTGTTTTTGAGCGGTATTTTACGCACAATATCTCTCTCCCTCCCGCTAATTCCGAGGTAATTTTCACCCCTTACCGGAAGGGCGCACAATAACTATTACGTAGTGCTAGGCACGAAACCAGACCCATTTTCCCACGTTTAATGCCCGAATCTTTTTCCTACAACCGAAGAGGACCCGAACATATCTCCCACGCCTGCCCGTCAGTCCCGCCCTGCCTGAATGGTGGTGTCTCTTTAGAGGGGAGGGTGTTGTTTATGTGGGAGCCACCCCACACCACCCCCCTATGGGCAGGGGGTATGAATTCTAATACCACCCCCATACGCCCCCCTTACCGGGTGAACGAGGAGGGGTACAGGGTAATCCCTTATGGTCTTTGAGAGGGAGGTGACATACTATGGCTAATGGTTTATCTTGATAGGTGAGTAGGACTTCTTCTTTGGATACTAAGTTATCTAGGAGGGAATAGCCGCCCCTTATCACCTGTTCGATATCAAGGCGAGTAACACGGGGCGGAATCGTTACGTTAGACATCCGTTATCTTTGGGTTCTGTGCTTGTTTATACATATCAGTAATCGAGGCGACGATAGAAGCTGTACGTCTTGGCTCGGACCACCTGTCCAGAATATCTTTAGCCGCCTGGATGACAACCTTAGAGTCGTTGCTCTGCAGGCTGCGTCTCAGTGCTCGGATGGCCTCTGGTACTAAGTCCTTGCCTATCTCCCTTAGAATCTCGTCTCGGACCGTCCAGACCTCGGGTATGTTACACCAGTTGGAAATCGTCTGCGGATTTAATCCCAGAGCTTCAGCAAAGCCCTTTTTATTAGCTGGAACGCGCTCTGACTTGGGGAGTGCTAACCACTCCGCTAATGCTATCTGCTCCGGGGTTAATGCCCTCCGAGCAAGAGATACTTTGATTTTATTCTGGTCAATTAACTCATAGCTCACTATAGCCCGATCCTCGCATCCTCGTTTTCGTCTTCTACCACCGATATTGTCACCCTGAACGATCTCCCTTTGAGTAGTACCAGTTTCACGGCTTCGGCTAACTCTGACTCGGGAATATCCAGTTTTACTCTGGTTGAGCCGTCACCACCAATGTTTATTGCTGATTGGATGTCCGGTAATGAAGCAATAAAGCTAATCTGCATCAGTTACCCTTCGCATACTCTTCCCAGACTGCCACGAGTTTGATGTTGATTACAGGGACGGCAACACGGACACCGTATACCGTCACGACCTTGGTCTGGTTGATGTCACCCTGTAGATCAGGACACGCTTTGATAAGCCTATGCCCTATCACGGGGGATAGCCTGACTATACTGGTAAGAACTATCTCTGCTCTGTCTATGTCAGTTAGTATCTTCATAACTCGTTAAGGCTGTCTATGATATTGGTGGCTATTTCGTCTAATGTCTCTACAGGGACGATGGCCCCCAGGTAGACGCCTAGTATCTCATGCACTAAGGCCACCTTCTGCGTGTACTCATTGGCCTGTACATCGACGCATATCTCGGCTGTTACTACACGGTAGGCACCGCCACACTCGCACCCGGCCTCATGTAAGCGGTCAAATTTAACCTTTATTTCAGAGATTTGGGTTTCCGTCATTTATGCCTCTTATCTATTTCATCCCTTAACTTGCGGAGTGCCAGTCGATAGTTTTTTGCTTTAATCTCTATTACATCGTGCTTATACTCAAACGCAATTTTCATTTATGCCTCCGTTTGAGCCACCACCGAATGAAAGGGAAAGCACCGATTAATGGTACTAACCACAATGGGCCATGACACGGGCAGAATGGACAAAACATAAGCGTCTCCATAAACAGTACAGGCCGGGAGTGGCAAGACCCCCGACCTGTACCCTCTGCGCCCGCAAATGTCTTTGTATTGCATCGGCGGGCAACAAAAAAGCCCCACGCTTTTGGCGTGAGGCTCCTGTTTTTAGTTGTAGTTA
>JAQUQE010000063.1 GCA_028716225.1 Dehalococcoidales bacterium
CCTTTCCGGGCCAATATGATGACTAACACTAATCCTCCCCCATTGAGTTGTGTGCCAACCAATAATTCTGACCAGGTGAGAGGGTCGGTGGCTTACTCGTCTCCCTCTCCAACTGCTCATAGCACTTCCTGTGATACTGTGCTCCATCACCAAATCCTATGATGACGTACTCATCCCCCATCTTGAGTGGTTGATGGCAGATGTGGCATGTTGGCATCTTCAGTCTTGCTAAGGCTTCGGCCTCGTGGCGCTTATACTCCTCAGAGATTTCAGGGATTGCCCCAGGCTCGTCCATTTACTTCACCCGCTCCATGGTTATCTTCCAGACCTCTTCAAAGTGGATTTCATCGTCATTGGGAATACTGCCCTCGATTACCATCCAGCGTATATCCACCCAACTTTCGTCAATACTCCCATCGATGTTCTTAACCTTGAACTCATATCTCTCTTGGGGCAATTATCCCACCGCCTTCTCCCCTTTGTTCAAAGCATCCACCAACTTCTTCAAATCGCTGAAGTAGATGGATACGTCCCTATCCAGCGGACCAGGTGGGGGAGTTATATCGGCCATGACATGGACCTCTAAGTAGAACCGTCTCCGCACACTGCTGGGCCTCGCAGCATCATGGGCCATCTTGCCATAACCGGCCATGAGTGGAATGGTCCAGTCCGGGTAATGGTTGCTGTACCCGTCGACCTGAGAGCTGACGTATAGTGTCAAATCCTCCAATTTAGGCGGGTACTTGGGGATGCACATGACGTGGTACGTGTTTCTCGCTCGTGTGCGCATGTAGCCTCTGCGGAAATCCTCATCGCTCACCTCAGCAGGCTTATTGATGACCCCGTTCTCATAGGGCACAGAGATGTACGTCGGCTTGCCCAATGCCATGGCAGGCTCCACGATGTCGGTTCGTAGCCAATCCTTAGCCCTGATTTTGACCCCATCTATCTTTGTGTCCTTGAGCATGTCGACCGCAGAAGGGTTCATGGGCGTGACCACCACATCTATATTCTTCTTGTGCGCTCGTTCGCATATGGTCTCGACATCGTATGCACTAAGGACCATCTTCTTCAGCAGGTCGTAGGCTGGATGGCCCTTGACCTCCTCAGAGCAGAACATCTGGAGCTTGACCGCATCTGCGCCAGCGTATGCTGATTCATCCACCATTTGCTCTAGAATGTTCCACTTTCCCAACCAATTCACACCGATTTCGGCGCTTACATAAACTCCCTCCTTAGACACTATCTCTCCCTCCATTCTATCTGGCTCCTGATGTCCCACACCGCCTCTTCCAACGTCTTGGCAAGAGCCTGCACTACACTATCGAGAGCACTCCTCTCACCACGGACGGCGACTATATGACAGTAGTAGTATGGCGGCGAGCTAGAGAGCATTGGCAGCACACTCATGAACACGAACCTCCAGTCGCCAGGAAGCTCCGGCAGGTCTTCCCATTTCGGCTGGTTCTTGATTACTTTCCAGAAATCCTCGTCCCTGCTCAATTCATCACCTTCCTCCTCAAACCCTCGCCAATAAGATAGCCATAGGATGCAAAGACATAGCCTATGAACCCCGCATCCTTGGACAGAGGCACCTCATCCCCATCCTGGTCCCACTGTCTGTGCTCGAACGTCGACCCCGGCTCGATGATGATGGGGTTTGGAAACCGGATGAGGTCCGCGTTCAACAGTGACAGATGATATGCGTCCCAAATTGGGAGCGGTCTACCGTTCACGCTGAGCTGTATCTTGCGCATCTTGTGACCCCTGTCATTATCGTAATAAGCAACGAGGAGCAGGAGAGCACGTCCATCCTTAACCACGTTCATTGCCAACGGTAACGATAGCGCTCCCACAGGGGTGGCCCCGAACTCTGTACACTGTGGTGCATAGCCGCCGAACGGTTTCTCGAACACCTCCTCACCCAAGAGGACGCTCTTGATTATTCCGGCTACAACGTTGTTAATGAAACCAACATCACCCAAACGGTCAAGCGCAGCCCCTGGTGCCATGTTCATGAGGTTAGTTCGGGTTGCTGTATATCTGAAACATATCTTGTGGTACTTAATATCGCTATACATCTATCAATCTCCATAATGTGGTTCTGTCGCCCATGCGCAGATGGCCATCGCCACTATGGAAGCCAGGATGGCAATCCCCAAATTCACGGCCACCACTCCGATGAACGTAATGGTCTGAGCGTCCGCCTTCAGATACATTGCGTTCACTCCTACGATGATGGTCAATATGAACGCTAAAGCAAGCCTTAATGCCAGCCAGATGAAGCGACCCTCCCATTTCTTCCACGATTTTTTATCCATTTACCTCACCCCTTCACAACCAAGACCATTATGAACACCATCGCAAACATTATCAGCGCAATCCACTTGGAGCACGATTCGATGCTATTCAGAGGAATATCAGCCCCCCGATTATGGCTGTGTGCATGATGGGAATGGCCCACATGATTGCGTCCCTTGTGCTCTCGCTCATCCTCATCTCCCACCTCACACCCCCCACAATGTTAAAAGAACCACGACATGAGCGAATGCGACGGCTGGCGAAAAATGGCATAGTAGAATTGCCAACTCATTCTTTCCACTCATGAAACGTCCTCCAACTGTTGGCACCCATAGAGGATTAGAGAGAGTATTATGAATAAAATCAAGAATATTGGGAGTGCTAGGGATGACGATAGTTCGTGCCCATTGCCGTGTGCGGCACCAGTGGCTGCAAAAGCTCCCAATATTGTAGTCACTAGCGCCGAACCTAATGAGCCGAATAGTATACTAACAAAGATGTTCCCAAGAACTCCTTTTCGCATACACTACACCCCCTTGGCCGTCTGGCATGTGGAGCACTGTTCGACAGTGAAGCCTTGCCTGTCGTGATGCTTCTTTCTCAGCATGCCCATCAGCGGAGAGTGCCAGGCATCGAACACCCTCATGTCCTTGATATTGCCGATGGGCTCGAACAGATGTCCCTGGCAGCAGGGGTAGAAGTTCCCGTTCCAGGCCAGGAAGAGACGCTGGAAGGGCTGGCAGCATGGGTTGTACACTACCTCTAACGCTTTGTCCGGGTCCTTCTCTTTGTAAGTGTTCAATGCAATCTGGTCCACCCCACCGGGCTCGATGGTCGTAAAGAACTTCACATAGTCCTCCTCTCTCAGCTCGGGGAAGTCAATCTTCTGGACGCGCACGATTGGCCCACACATGCCTGAGACCGACCTAGCGGCGAGGATGTTCTGAATACCATCCACTACCTGGTACAGCTCCCCACCGGGCCTGTATATCGGGTACTTCTTGGCATCGATGGACTCGATGGAGAATATTATCTTGTCCAGCCCGGCCTGCACCAGTTTTGTCGCCAGCTCCTGCGATATGCGAGTGCCGTTGGTGTTGAACATGACCTCTATAACGCCCGCTTTCTTGGCCTGCTTGACCATGTCACATAGCATGGGGTGCATTACCGGCTCCCCTCTCCAGTTGAGCTTGACGGACGGGACCTTATGTTCAATCTGCTTCATGACCTTCATGTAGTCGTCCCACCTCATCAGGCCCTGCCCCTCCTTCTTGCCGTCCTTGAGCATGACCTCACGCACGCAGAACGGGCAGGAGAGGTTGCACCTGTTGGTTATCTCGATGTCCAAGCACAATGGCATGTCGGATGTGATGCCGTTCTTGGGGTTCTCGGACCACTGCCTGCGGTACTCGTCGTACTCAGGGTCCGTCAGTATCTCCCTAAAAGTGTACTCTCTGTATCCGGGATTGATTATCATCTCACTCATATCCAGCCATCCAAATACTTCTCGGTGGCGTTCCTCGACATGATGGGCAGGTTCTCGGTGGTGATTGCCCATCCGATATTGTCATCGACCCTGTTGGGATGGATGCAATAGCCCATGTGCTTCCTCTCGACCGTGGCGCACATCGCCTCCTGCTCGGTGATGATGTACTCGTTGAGCTTCTCCCCCTTGCCCGCACCGACCACTTCAATGGATACGTCCCACTTGTCGGCAACGACATCGGCCACGATGCCCATGTTGAACACGTTCATCATGGGAACGAACACGCAACCCGGCTCGTACTCATCGGCCCAGGCCTGCAATGAGTCCTGGACATGCAGTGCAACGTCCTTGGGGGTGATGAAGAAGCGGTTCATGTTCCTATCGGTGAGCCTAATCCTGCCCTTCTTGGCCTGGAGCTTCCACTTGTCGAACACAGAGCCCTGTGAGCCCAGAAAGTTGCCAAACCTCCACGAGAAGTAGCCTATTAGGTCGAAGCCCTTGACGCTCATCTCCCCCATGAGCTTCGTCAGCCCGTAAATCGTCTGCGGGTGGCAGACCTTGTCCGTCGACACCTGGATATAGCGCCTGATGCCCATCGCCCTGGCGGCAGAGAGCATGCGATACTGGGCGGTGGCATTTATGTCGATGCACTCGCCCGGATTCTGGACCGCATACCTGACGTGCTTGACGGCGGCGGTGTTGATGATGACATCGCAGCCCCTCATGTACTCCTTGACCCTGGTGGTGTTCCGTATGTCCCCGAGAACGGCCTCGATGTTGGGGTTTATCTCCTCTGCTTCCCACAGCGCGTCCTCGGAGAAGTCGTAGACCACGAGCTGTCCGGGCAAGGTCTTTATCAGCTCCTTGCCCAATGTGCCACATCCCGTTATCAAGGTGCGAATGGTCTCACCTCCTTGTTGAAGTCCCTGAGGGTCATCATGTGCACGTAATCGCTATTGTTGATGCCGCCCTCGACCGCCGAGACTATCGTCCGCTCGTTCATGTTCAAGCGCTTGCAGTGCTCCTGGAAGGAGTCGACCATGTATACCCAGCCTAATGTGGTGTACCGCACGTCCCCGTTGGAGTCGGTCAGCTCCACGATGTTGTACGGCTCGCCCGAGACCTTGACATTTCTTTCCACTTCCTCTCTTGTGAGGAAGGAGAAGTCCAGGCCCACGTAGGCGATGGGGTCGTAGCCTAAGTAGGTGGCTAAGAGGAACGCGAAGGTGCCTGCGTTGGAGCCGACAAGCATGGGATAGTGCCCCGTCTCCGCGTGCACCCTCTTGTCCAATCCGGTGGGTGTCACTGCGTTGATGAATATCAGCTTGCCACACCAGTTCTCATAGGCCTCGGGATGGACGCCGCACGGGACCACGAGCGTGACCTCCGGGTCGTCTATGGGTTCTAACCATTGCTGGACATTGGTCGCCTCGGCGTTCAGCGCGACCACGTACTTGAGCTTCTGACCCATATCGTAGAGCTTGCCCGCCATCTTGTCGCAGCAGATGATGTCGTACAATCCATGGTCGATGTCGTCAATGTTCTTTTTTAAAGAGGGACCGGCCCCGACGCATAGGGCCGCCCTGTTCTTCAGGCCACGCGCCATCACGAACGGGGGGCACTCCTTAATCCTCGCTCTGTTGGCTATATAGTTCTCCTCCCACCTCTCGCGGAGCGCGTCCGCGACCGCTAGTGCCATCGCCTCATAGTATACCATCGGCCATCCCCCTTTCCTCGATTCTCCTCATCAGTTCTTTCCTCAACTCCTTGGTCTTGACCCTCTGGACCTCCAGCTCACGGGCGAGCGCTGCCACCCAGATGAAGCACATGCACTGTAAAAGGAGCAAAAGGAATATGACCAGATACAGCCCCAGCTCGGACATGTCATCCCTCGGAGTGCTTGACCCACTCCTCGAAATCCAGTGGCTCCATCACTCCCGCCTGGTACAATATGCCCGCTCCGGTGCTATTGAAGAAATTGATGCCATGCTCCTCCTTGCACTTGGCCAGGACCTCCATCAGCTCCCTCCTTGAGTCAATCCAGTCGAACGTGGTGTACACATAGGCTCGGAGGATTGCATCGTAGAGGGTAACGCAATGCCGCCCCTTGGTCGCGTCCATGGCAGCATCCTCGGTCGGGTGCGAATAGGGCATGCCGATGATGGTTATCTCCTTCGCCCCCAGGGAAATGGCCATGATGATGGAGAAGTACCCGACGTTGTCGCCCCTG
>JAQUQE010000064.1 GCA_028716225.1 Dehalococcoidales bacterium
GTAGCAGAGTTCTCAATGGACGGGGATGCCGGATACGCACCGTTTACGGTCTCGTTTACTGACGAGTCGTTGAACGATCCAACCGATTGGTTATGGGAGTTCGGTGACGGTATTACTTCGACTGATGCCAGTCCGTCACATACGTATACCGAACCTGGTTACTATACGGTCACGTTAACGGTAACAAATCCATACGGGACGGATTCTATCGAGTACGAGGTTCTGGTTATGTCAGTAACCGGGTTACCGGACGTCCATATACCCGACTACGGCGACGAGTATATCCCACCGTCAGAATGGAACGATTTACAGCCGCGAGGAACGAAATGGGTGTCAGATTATCCGTTTAAGGGGTATAACTCGTCGTTCCTGTGGTATATGAACTTCACTGATGATTCCGAGTGGGTGTTCGACAACTTCGACTCGTTCCGGATAGATATCTATGACCAGACGGACGCCACTACGGACGCCTATTCGCTTATAAAGAGCGTAGATTTACCGTTAGTCGAAAATCAGACCGTTTACGCGAATTATACGACAGTCGTCCCAACGGTTGATGAAGGGTTAAAGTTTGGTAGTGAAGCGTGGCGCCGACCATACTACCTCAGGGGCGAGATGTGGCTGACTGATTCAGAGAGCGGTTTTGAACAGGTAGTCGATATCAAGATTCAGACGCTCCACATCGCGTTACCGGCGATAACGAACTATTGGGGAAGGAACGATATTTACGAAGGGGAAGACGTTATCACGGACTTCCAGTGGATGAGCCTGGAGAACGGAATAACCGATCCGGATGTGACCGAATCTATCCGGCTGGTTATCTGTTACGGGACGGCGTATAATGAACTCGGGGTTTATGAGGCGGTATCTCCCCAGATAACTGAGAACCCGTATCGGTGGGTCGTTCCACGGGCGTATTTCGACTACGATACCGATTATACGGTCTTCCTCGAACTTGGAGACGATACTGAGACGTACTGGAGATACCTGACCGGGTACACGTTTACTCCAAGTATAGAGGCGACTGAATCAAGCCTGGTTTGGACTAATAAGGCGGGAACGGCCATTACTACGACTACAGAAGACCAGTATGCATACCTGTCGGTCGATAGCGGGTCAGCCCTCTACGATGCTACCTATTCGTCGGTTAAAGTTCTATTATACCGATACGATCCAGTAGCGGAACGGTGGGTTCAGCGGGACGAACCGCTGAAGACGTATACGTCTTCTATTGACTCCCGGATAGACGATTCTATTGAATGGCGGGCCCAGGACGGGACGTATATCGCCCAACTGGTCGGATACGGAGGGAGTCTGACCCCGGTAGTCTTCGCCCAGTCGCCGGAACTGACGGTGAACGAGAACATCCTCTCGTTCGGCAACCTTGTTGATACGGGCGATACCTGGCTCGGATTCGGTAGCGGAGGCTCTACTGGCGGTAATGGCGGGTTTGGACTGCTCCTGTCCGTCTTTATCATTGGAATATTCTGTTTCATACCGAAACTTGTCTTCCAGCGGATGGACACGATGGTCATACTCATATTCGGAACGCTCGGGCTTGTGCTCTGTATCGGACTGGGGCTTATACCGCTCTGGACGGTGCTTGCAGCCGTTATCCTGGCCATCTTCTATATCATGTGGGGGTCAGTCGGACTCGGGCAGATTGTCAGGGGGTATGGCTCTGGTGACGATAATGAAGTGCCGCCCCCTTCGATAAATAAAGACGCTGAAATCTCGTACAAGGACATAGTCGCCCTGAAAGAAGATGAGCAGTTACGTGAACTAAGTGCTACAAAAGCGAAGATTCCGCTTGACAGAGCCCGACAAGAGAGGTGAAAGAAATGAGCGTCCTGGACATCGATTCGATAGGAACACCACCGGTCAAACTGGTGGCCGTCATGATTATCATGTATGGCATCTACCTGGTGTTTCTCGGTGAATCGTTCGCCAATTTAACAATGGGCGCTATACTGGTCAATTTACTGACGTTCGACCTCTCTACCGAGCCGTTCCTCATGCCGGGCATGATAGCCATCCCCATCTCGATATTCATGTTCATGTTGTCGGGGTGGTTCATTCTCGGCATAGCGCAAAAGGTCATATCGCTCTTCCCTGACGGAACGGTCAGTGGAGTGGTCTTCAATACGGCTAAGGCCGTTATAGTGGCCGCCGTTGTGATTTATCTCGGTAGTGGACTGCTTTACATAATAGCGTGGTGATGATGATGGAAGGGTTGTTGATAGGCATACTGGTCTTTGCAGGGTGGGTCTTTTCAGTTCTCCTGGTAGAGAAGTATCGGGATCTGGTATATGCCCTGATGGGGTTCATGTTTGGTGTAATGGCCTATTACAGTCCCGTCCTGAATTCCAGCGCTACACACAACATCTTACCGATAGTCATGTTCGCTATAGGCGTCTACCTGACGGCCCTGGCGTTCATGGCGGTTATTCAGAAACGGAGTCTGACACGATGATGGATGGTATTCGAACATGGCTCTCACAGGTAAAGAAACAGGTGAGAGCCGATATTGATGAAGGAGTCATTAAAGGCAATGAGAAGGTTCTGGAGATGCAGAGATGGTATTATCAGAAGAAGAAGACGTAAGGCTGTCGAACTTCCTGAAAGACATTGTTCCTGTCTGCTTAGAACTTTCTCTAAAAGGGCTGGCAGGCGGTATGGTCTATTATGCGCTTCGCTTGTGGTGGGAAACCGAGTTCATGTTTCTGTCACAAACCGGAGAGACATTTGCGACGCTAATGGGGCTGGCCTTTCTGGTGTTGCTTTTCTCGATTCCCAACCAGTTTGGGAGTGATAACATATGAGCCTGTTTGAAAAGGTTGAAGAGACGTTACGGGTAGAGGTTGTTGGGACAGACGGTATCAGGCGAGTCGGGTATTATCCCCGGGATGTCGATATGGTCGCCAACACATACCGGATCGACCCCGAGAGGGTGTTTCTCACAAAGGTGAAGAAGAATGCTTTCTCAACCGTTCAGCAACCGACTATCATGTTCCGGGAGAACAGTTCTGAAGCCATTCCGTACCGGGCGGCAGCATCAAAGCCGTCTCCGAAAGAGATTGGTGACGCTGTCAGCAGGGCGGCCTGGGCCCTGTCCAACCTGATTATCCAGAAAGAGGACAAATGGAAGATATTCCTGCTTCTTCTTTGTGGGCTGGCGGTTGCCGCTGGCGCTGGATCGGCTTACCTGTCGTATGATACGGGCCAACGCCTGACCGACTTTGAAGACCGGTTCATGTCAGCCATCGACACTGCCAACCCGGGCGTAACAGTGACGCCAACAGTGACGCAAACGGTTAAACCGACGACGACTTTACCGACGCCGACGGTTGCCACTCCAACGGGGTTATGATCCATGACAGACGAAGAGAAACCGAAACCGAAGCCGAAGCCGAAGGCAAAACCCAGGGCGAAGGCAAAGAAATCGACAAAGACGAAGAAAGAGCAGATTGAAGAGCAAATCGAAAAAGAGGCTCAGGAAGAGCCTGACCTCTGGGAATACGACGATTACGACGAGAGTTTAGTAATGGATGAGGAATCGGACATTGATTCCTCAGACCTTCATATTGTCGGAGACGATTCAGCGTCAGACGTAGCGAAAGCCATATCGGCAATTCTGGGTTCAGACGATTTCCGAACAAAGACGGAGTTGACCAAACAGGAAGTACGTGCCCTCGCAGTACTCATCGAAATTGGTGATAAAATGAACGCAATGAGGCTCTTAAAGTTCGCTGAGAACTTTATGGCGCTCATGATATCACACGAGCGGGGGTCTCGCCGGGAAGTAGTAGCCTCATTTGGCGCTCTGGAACAGTTCGGAAAGCGGGACACACCAGACCCCATGATGAGGTTCAGGGGATGAAGGTTAAGAAGAATAAACTCAGCGTATTGGACAGGGCTCTGATAGTCTATCGGAACCCTGACGACTTCTTATACGACAGTTTCCTGGCAGAAGAGGTAGAGAACCTGGGAGCGGTCAGCATCTACATATTGACCGGGATTGACACGTTTACACGAAATAGAGGAAAAGTATTAAAGTTTATCGGTGAGAACGGTAATGAGTCTGAAACTACTAACGGGGTTCAAAGGGCACGGGAAAACAGTACTACTGACTAAATTCCTGCACGACGATTATCGGAAAGGCAGGGACATCTATTCCAACTATGGGCTGACGTTTCCACATAAGAAGATTGATATCGGCTGGATGCTCGAAAATCCGGATCAGATGGTAGACGCTTCTATCGGCATTGACGAGGCCCAGACCTATTTTGACTGTCGGTGTTCCGGGACAAAGCGGAACCGGGTCTTCTCATACCTGATGCTCCAGTCGCGAAAGCGGGGTGTTGACATCTATTTCACCTCCCAACAGTTCGAGAATGTCGATATTCGTATCAGGCGCAATATCGACTATTTATACGAGTGTACTGCGTATATCATTGAAGACAAGCGGCTTAGAAAGGCCAACGTCCAGGAGATTGAGGCTGAGAAGATTGACCGGGTAGTAATTACCTTATTCAACTATACGAACAATAAGAGGCAGCGGTTCGTCTTCAACCCGAAGAAGTATTTCCCGCTCTACGATACGAACGAGTTTGTCGATATAATCGAATAAAAAATTATTTTGGGACGAATTCACGCCTGGCTAATAGCCAAAGCGCTTTCCTGAGGGAAATAGACGATTTGCACTTGGGGCACATCGTCTTCTCTCTCTTGAGGATATTTCCCCGATAGTCCCATACGTAGTCGCAATAGTAACATAATATTCTCATATACCCACCGTTATCCTTTCTTTCTCTCCGGGAGCGAGATATCGTACACGATACTCGCCATCGCAGAACTTCGAGATAATCATCTGCTCAACGTCATGCCGGGGGTGCGTAACTGTAACAATCATCGTCACCCCACCGCTCTCCCGAAAAATCAGGCTTATTCGCCCGTTCTTAACATTATCGGGGAGATACACGTCATACGTGTTGTCTCCACCCATTTCGCGATCAATTGCCATCCTGTCGGAATTCATGTGAATTACCATATATACCTATAACCCTCAACACCTATATACTTTTCTGTCCATCAAGGTCTTCCTGCACCCACGGGTCATATTCGCCCGGCGCCCGGTACGGATCGGCCATGATGTCGGGCGTCTCATTAGGAGTCGGATACGTCTGAACCATCATAGTGCCCGGATTGAACTTCGTTCGGTAATTGGCAGGCGATTCGAGCAGCGTTCGCTTCGTCCCGGTCGGAAATATCTTCAATTCCTTTCCTTTTCTATTCCCGGAATACCCGTTGATCCACTGACCTCTCTTATGCCACCTTTCAGTGCCCTGGAGGGCCCCTTTCAGTGTGCAAAAACGAACACATGGCAGGTAAACCTCGGTTTTACCATCAATCCAGGCTTGGATTAGCATTTCCTCGTATTTACTGACCTTTTCCTGGTATGACGCCTGCCGCTCGGCCTTTGTCTGGCCATCGCCAACCAGTTTGTCGAACCCTCTTGACCAGAGAAACTTCGTGCCATCGTTGTCCAGGATATAGTGACCTGACTGGGCCAACAACATGGAATCGTGCTCCTTCTTCTCCCATGCTCCCAGAACCTTTTCCCGGGGCGTAGGCAGGTCTAAGGGGGCGAGAGAGTATATTCCATCGGTTGCGAAACAAATGACCTTCTCGGGCGCTTGAGAGCCGGCTGAGAAGAGTTGGGCCCTGGTACCCGATGTGATATACCCGGCATACGCAGTCGAACGGAAAGGCGGTTTATACCCAACGCGCTGCGCCTGTTTCCCGTATAGCGAATTCAAGGCTAATTTGATGACCTTTTCGGCGCCGTTCGGTTTCCCGGTAGCCTTCGTCTCTTCGACCAGTTGTTTTCGGAGTTCGTAATACTCGGGAATGAAGTCGAACGGTTTGTCATCAGGATCGTCGGGAGTGAATGACCACCCACCTTCGATATCGATAGACCA
>JAQUQE010000065.1 GCA_028716225.1 Dehalococcoidales bacterium
AAAATCCGGCGTCACGTTTGATCAAATATGCTGGGAGGTCATTAACCTGATCCCCAAAGCCTGGAAGTATTCTGGCATTGCCTGCGGTGAGATTATCCTCAAGGGAAAGGTTTTCAGAACAGATAATTACCAGGACACTAAGTGGAATCTTTCCTCAGATATAAAGATGCATGGGATAAAGGTTGGTGTTATCAAGGTATCGTATTTAGAGAAATGCCCAAAGCTTGATGAAGGACCTTTCCGAACAGAAGAGAGGCTATTGCTGGATGTCGTTGCCGAGCGGTTGGGAAAAGCTGTCGAACAGCAGGAGACACAACAGATTATGGAACGGAGTGAGCATTGGTATCACCTCTTGGCTGACAACGTTTCCGATGTTATTTGGACAGCAACCATGGATCTCAAATTTACCTACTTCAGCCCTTCTGTTACAAGGATGAGAGGTCATACAGTTGAAGAAGCCATGGCGGAAACATTGGATAAGATGTTGACGCCGACATCCTATATTATCGCAATGAGCGTCTTGGAGGAAGAGCTGTTGATAGAGGCTAATCCCCATAAAGAACTGAACCGGTCGCGTGTGTTGGAACTTGAGGAGTATCGTAAAGACGGCTCCTCTATCTGGGTTGAGATTAAAATGAGTTTCCTACGGGACCAGAGCGGGAAGGCTGTAGGAATTCTTGGTGTCACGCGGGATATCACGAAACGAAAGCTGGCAGAGGAAACCATCCGTCAACTAGCCTACTATGACACGATTACTGGCCTGCCCAACCGCACACTGCTATATGACCGTATTAATATGGCAATAGCTCAGGCCGAACGGAACCGGGAAATGCTTGCCGTACTGGTGCTGGATTTGGATAGATTTAAGGATATCAATGATAGATTTGGACACGAAGTAGGGGATTGTCTCCTTAAGCATGTCGGCACACGAATAACAGATATCCTGCGTAAAACTGATACCGCTGCTCGAATGGGGGGCGACGAGTTTGTGATCCTTTTACTAAGCTTGACCAAGGTAGAATATGTGAGCACAATCGCAGAAAAAATTACGGAGGCTTTTCGTCAGCCATTTGTGATAGATGGCCAAGAAGTGATATGCACAGCCAGTATTGGAATTGCGACATATCCGCATGATGGTAAAGATATCGATGGGTTAATCAAGAATGCTGATATGGCTATGTATCGTGCTAAGGAGCGAGGTAGGAATAGATACGAGTTCTCCACAAAAAGCGTCCTGGGGATTGTATCAAAATGAAACAATACTAATTAGTAACATCCGGCTTAGCATATGGTTTACGGATAGAAAAGATTCTGAGTGTCATCTGCCCTACCCTACTTATCTAAGACAGGGCATTAATAGTCAACCTGTCACACATCGTATATGACGGGAAGTCTCACTCTTAACATCCGCCAAATATTCAGGGTTGCTAAAGGCTTTTGCATTTATCCAAACGCTTTAGATTAGCTCATGGGTCTTACCCTGGGATAACCTATTGCCCACTAATACGTTTATTATATTTGGAACATATGTGAGAGAAGGGGGTTCAGTTATGGGTAAAAGAATTACAGTCATTGCGGTTACTCTGCTGACAACTGCAATATTGTTGGGGGGATGTGTCAGTCAACAAACACCTGAACCTACGATCGAAGTTAAGGACGCAGCCGGGGCTAGGGATGCCTCGTTGTCATATATTCATTCTGCCGGAGGGAATGAGGCTCCTTCCCCCGGGGGTGACTGGAGCGCGGAGGATATCATCCCGGATCTATTGGGTAGCACTACCCTGCAATTCACAAAGGATGATTGGACGGTTACTGTTACCTATCCCGTAGTAGCACCTGAGAACATAATATATACCGTGGTGGTAGAGAGCCAGAGAAACGGCTGGTATTGGAAAGGGACTGTTACGCCATCCGGAAATGTCTCTGAAATAATCCCGTTCGGTAGATTTAGTGAAGAAAGAAGCATGGAAATAGCCAGGGAATTTCTTATCGCCAGCCCAACCTTTAGTTTTGACGGCATAGAAGAAAGCCTGGAATTAATAGAGACCCTTTATCCCGAGATCGAGTTTGCCTGGCAGTTCATTTTTGAGTTTGACTGCCGTCATCCCGGATACGGTGATAGAACCGGTGAAATACTGGCTCAGGTGATCACACACCACCAGGCCCCTATTGCTATAGAGAGGTATCAGGTTGTGTCGGCTATAATGGATGAAGAGTGGGATATGATCCAACAAAAGCAAATCGATTCCTCACCACCCCCGCCAGCGCCAGTACCGGCTGCGCCAAACGACAGCATCGTAACAGCCAGGGTTATTGATATCATAAATACTTCCGGAGATTTTCCATGGGAGATGTTAGTTGAGATTGAATCTTCAGAAGATGTCCCGGGATACATTAATGCTACAGCACACCTGATCGGCGAGCAGATCACATTGAAGACTATGGAGAATTTATCTGATATCGAGAGGAACCAGATAATTACTGCCAACGTGAAATTAGAGGGAGATGAGAGAATGAGATTCTACTCGGCGGTAAATATAGAATAGACAAATTCCTACAGTGACCAGAATAAAGGGGGGCCGGGAAATATACTCCTGGCCCCCCTTTGCCTGTTAATCAGATTCCTTTAGAACTCGAACAGCTCCGGCTGTTCAGCTTTACTTTGTACTTCGGCTTCCTCCCGTTCCAGTCTTCTATCCACCCTCTCCCTTTCCCGCCTTACCTTGACCCGCTGACGGTATATCCAGTCCTTAAGCCTCTTAAGCTCACCCATCTGGTAATCATCAAGACTCTCTACCCGGATATCATCTGGCATCTGGCCACCCTTATGACGGGTATAGGTTTTGGTGGAGACATAGAGATAGATCCGGCTCCAGTCATGATCCATCGGGAAACTTAGGCCGGCGGTGTAGAGATAGGCGCAGGCCTCGGCATCGGTACCGGTTTCCTGCTCACCATTTGAGGATCTGATACCCATCTCTAATCTATCCATCGTGATGGCTCCCTTAATCCAGTCGGGTAAGGTCTCTCCCCATCCCCCCGGGAATACCAGTATCGGGTCAGTGAATATCCCCACGATATCACTTACCATATCACCTGTTTTTGGCACAAAAACCCTCCTACATTATTTTGATTTTAATCTCCTAGCCGACTAATACCGGCTGCCGGCCGTGGCTGGCTATCCGCCTCTCCGCTTCTACCGCCCCGTCTGGTAAATCATTACGGACAGCCTTAATTGAGGACTTGATGTAGTCTATCCGCTCGATATCACAAACAAGACGTACCAGGCGCTGGTCAAGATACTGGGGCAGGTTAGGTATGTTCCGGGCTTCATTGGTCACAATCTTGGCCCGCTCCAGTGGCTCGGAGGCTTGACTTACCAGCTCTTCTACCATGTCCATCGCCTCACTCACCATTAACACGCTCCACTTGATAGGCACAATAACCCCCTTTCAATATTGATTTAGTCTTGCCCTGGCCACGCAGAAACAAAGAGGGGTATCACTCCCACGCACTGGGGAGCAATACCCCTGAAAATAGCAAAAAAGCGGGGTTTCCCCCGCTTCTCTGCGTTGGCTTTCTTTTGAGTTCAAGCGTTCAGTTTCAGGCTACGGCGACTGGCTCTCTTACCTTGCCCTTACGCTTCGCTTTCGGCTTTGTCTCAGCTTCTGGCTCGGCTACCTCTACCTCAACCTCTGGCTCGGCTTCCGTTACCTCATCGGCTACCCCTTCGCTCTCGGCTTCCGCTTCGCTAGCCTCTTTATCCTCTTGCCTTACCTCTGAAGTAAGCATTGGCATTACCACCAGCTTATAGCCGTTAGTGGTAAAGAGGACTGGCGACTTGCCGTCGGTGAGCTTTAGCTCTGGCATACCGCCACAGGCTTTTAACGCTTCGGCAAGGTAACCGCCGTCTAGCCTTACCCTGTTAGCCTCACCCTCGATATCGGCTGGCATTGTGGCTTGTCCCTTATCATCGGGATTAGCCAGCACCATAACGCCGTTACCAAGGGTAATGTCTATCGGGTAGGACTTGCTGTCGGCCAGTGCTCTCAGTGAGTTAATCACCTTGCCCGCCTCGACGGTGTCAAAGTGAGCGGTGGTCTTAGCCTCGGTCGGGATTAGCCTCTCCCAGTCGGGAAACTTGCCGTCGTCGCTAACCCACTGATAGCGGATTAGCTCGGTGTCAATGGTGAGCGTCTTGATGTCCTCACCCTCAAAGCTAACCCTTGCTCTCTTGGCGCTCCGCAAGGCGTTGGCTATTCCTGCCAAATCCTCACGGCTTATCAGGACTTCGCCCTCTCCGTCATAGTCAAGGCTTACTACCGCCAGTCTAAAGCCGTCGGCGCTTACCAGCGTGAGCTTACCCTCTTTAGCCGTAAAGAGGACACATTGTAATACTGGTCGAGTGTCCTCAGTAGCAGTAAAGGGTAATACCCTCGATAGCGCTTCCGCTAGCTCCAGACTGCCGATGTTAGGCGTTACGGCGTTACGGGAAGTAACCCTCACCTCACAGAGCGTCATCGGCGTGTTATCACCTATCCACGCTCCGTCATCAAGCTGGCTGATATTAGCTCCACAAACCACCTTAAGCCGTTTACTAACAGCCTGCGTCTCGCTAGCACTGTCATTGAAAGGCGTAACTTTTACGATGTTACTGCCGTTTAGCGACTTAAGGTAACCGAGTAAGCCTTTGCGCCCAATGGTAAAGTCCATTAGCGTTACCCTGTCGGCGACCGCTCTGGATAAGGCGTTTACCAGCGTAGCTTTATGCGCCACAAAGCCTGAGCCTGAACGCTTGCCCTCGATATTCAGTTTTTCCAGTTTATTCACCCCTTTGGCTATCTGGCAGTCGGGCAAGTCCGCCAGCTTCGCCTCTTTAGTAAGCTACCGCATATCTGCGTCTCGCTAGCCTATGCGGTGCTTCCACTATATAAGTGTCCGAAATCACCCTAAAACCTTATCACTCAATCAACTTTTTTTGCTCTTGCCTTCTATATCGAGAAAGATAAACCATATCGTAGTTAGTAAGGGCTTCCCCACTATGTAGCTTGTGAGCTATGGCTACCAGTCTTGGCTTATAGCCTAGCTCCCAGATATCCTCACTGACCCACGCCCCAAGCTCAAGAGCCTTATCATCCGCTATCAGCTCTCCAAGCTCGGTGGTGTTGCCCTCACTGTCTATGACAGGCTTACTCAGGCTTTCCAGCTTGATAGCCTTCTTACACTCTCGGTATAGGTCGTTCTCTCTACACTTTGCCCTTTGCGCCTTGCTACAGTGCTGGCAGTCCAAGCCGTTATTTACCTTATAATGCCGATACCAGTAATGATTTACGCTATGACTGGCAATCCGATACATCACGGCTTCGGTAAACGGCTTGTGTCCGTTATTGCGCTCCACGTCGGCAAGGGTAACCATTATATCGTGTAGCAAGTCCTCTCTATCCTCTGGCTTTGACTTACCGCTAAACCGAGAGGCTACCTTGTAATAGGCTAGCCACTTGCCACCTAGCTGGTCGTAGCCATTACCGCTAGTCCGAGCTTGCTTTTGCCGTCGCCGTCGGCTAGACTTGATGCTACGCAAGGCTTGTGTCCTGCTGTGCTGTTGGCTCGCTGGCTTTCCGCACCACGGACATACGCCTTGCCTTTCGTTTAGCACCCACACTTTACCGCACTGGCTACAGTGTCCGCCCTGCGGTGCTGGCGGTGGTGCTGGTGCTGGTGTCGCTGTTATCATCGCTTGACCTCTCTTTTGTGCTTATTTGCCCTTATTGAGGCAAGCGTTCAGGCTGAGGCTTTGTCGCTATTCGGTTGTTAAGGTGCTTTTACATTTACAGCTTCATTATTGAACAAAAGAACTTTTGGTTTAACCAGAGGAAGCAATTACATCCTCATCCCCCCGGGGGGAGAGAAAAGGTCATCGCAAAAGCAAAAACA
>JAQUQE010000066.1 GCA_028716225.1 Dehalococcoidales bacterium
CGATCCGGCGTCTCTTTCTCTTTCTTCCGGATCACCGCCACCGACTCACCGACCCAGGAGACCGGCACAGTAACCCCGCCACTATTCCCCCGCTTCTTCACATCCCGGATGATCAGCTCTTCCCCCTCAACCTCAAATTTTGCCACGCTATACATTGTGATAGCAATGTATTTATAATATATCTACACATTGACAATGTGGTAACATTGTGTTACCAATGGAGATACGACCATGAAAGGAGTTGAAGGGTGATGCCGTTGATAGCACGGCACCCACTCGGACTTTTAGACACCGCTGAGACCAAGCGCAAACGGCGCAGCGGTGCCTTACCGTCGAATAAGGTTATCTGGATGTGTCCCAGGTGCTACCACCGGCATACACTCAGGGCTGAGCTGGATGAAGTAATTTGCTGTGATGGTTGTGGTGAGTGGTTTCAGGTGCGATATGTGAAAGGTGCGCTATGACTTCGCACCGCCGTTTAGCAATCCTATTACTTATCGCGCTTGTTATCGTTACGGGATGCCTCATAGCAGCCGTTGTTACCACACCAGCCGCAGAAGGGACAGAGAGCGATGATAGCGCGATCCCGGATGCACCGGCCACACCGGGCATGCACCAGGATGCAGCACCAGCACCGGCACCAGCATCAGCACCAGCACCGACACCAGCATCAGCACCAGCACCGACACCAGAACAACAGATTCGCATTGAATGAGATAAAGAGGTGAAATTATGGGAGAAACGTTTGTACCGTCGATAAGCGCAATCATCGACGGAAAGAAGTATGATTCCGACAATGCAACGCTGATCGCCAGTGATCGCTACTTTGACGGATCCAACTGGGAGAGAAGAGGAAGAAACACCTTCCTGATGAAGACCGGGAAGGGTGCCTTCTTCATCATTCGTTATACTCAGTGGCAGGGAGAGCGCACCCATATTGAGGTAGTGAGCAAGGAGTACGCTATGGAGCTGTACGAGCAGCTCCCCGAGCAGGAGGTATCGTACTTCGATGCCTTCGGCGTCGAACCGGCGGAGGCGTGAGGATTCAGCCTCATTCTCTCTATTTTTCCGGTGAATTCTCTCAGACGCACACAGAGCCGATTTAAGGCGCTCTGGCACTCACAGGATGAATCATACCAGCCCTTTCGAGATAAGCCGTTATAGGCAATCCTCAAAGGCGTTTTTGCGCTGATCACAGTCTCATAGCTGTGCACGACTTGAAAGAAGCCTCAGCAGCACTTTTCCTATGCTGATCAGCTCACCGACCCCCAGCCAGAGCAGGATCAAGAGGAAGAGGATCGCGATCCCGATCAGGGTGCCGAGTGCGGATCCGTCACTCATTGGTGAACCACCCGCACAGAGGACACCACCACCCGATGACATGAAGGCGCTGCTTACCATCCGGGCAGGCAGGCCGGACATAGGCCCGCAACATGCCGCACCCCTCACACTTCGGATTCATGCAGACAGGTGCTTTTATGCGCGCCATAGGATACTATAATATTGCATGTCTGCTATAAAAAGGAATATGCCCCTCTTTTCCCTATCCGAGCGAACCGGATCGGTGCACCTGAAAACAATATACAGTCTTTTGTCATACTGTATTTTACAGTATAATAACAATACCTATATTGTTTCACGCCTTAGGATGTTCTATGAGCACGAAGTTTCATGCCCTCGAATCTCCAGAGGTGCCGGATAGGCTCCTTGATCTTGCGGTTGCTGATGGCCGCATAGATGGAGATACGCGGGTACTGATAAAAAAGTATCTGGGTTATCTCCAGGGTGCCCGCTCAGCATCCCGAGCACACATCACCAATACCACCGGGCAGCTCATTCTCTGGAGAAGCCTTCTCAATATGCCTTTTGAGCAAGCAACCTTTGACGACCTGATACAAGCCCGCGTTGCTCTGGATGCAGCCAGGACGAAGCGCGGAAAGCCCTATGCAGAAACCAGCAAGAAATCTTATGTCATCGCCCTGAAATCCTTTTACTATTGGTTAGGCCGGCGGGGACTGTCAGCGATCCCCCGTGATGCCCTCCAGGAGATGCGAGTACCCGAACCCCAGCCAGTCACGAACCCGGAGGACTTGATCCGGAGTGACGATCTCACGGCTATGATCATGAGCTGTAAGAATTTCCGGGATAGAGCCCTTATTGCCGTCCTCTTTGAGACTGGAGCGAGAATATCAGAGGTTCACCGCCTGAGATGGCACGATCTCACGTTTGACCGGCACGGTGCCCGGGTACGCCTCCATGATCGGAAAGAGAAGAAAACCCGGCATAGCAGGTTGATAACCAGCGTGCCGCACCTCGCAGCCTGGAGAAATGCCTATCCCGGCGATCCCGTCAATGATCACTATGTATTCATCGGCAGGACCGGGAAGCCGCTCAGCTATTCGATGATGCGGGATATTGTCGTGAGAGCAGCAGATACCATCACCGGGAAGCGGATCACCCCGCACCTATTCAGGAAATCCCGCGTTACGGAGCTGATAGTTACCGGATGTAGTGAGAGCGTGGTAAAAGAATCGTGCTGGGGAAATCCCAATACCAAGATGTTTTCTAAATACCTTCGGTTATCAGCACAGGATGTTGATGCAGGACTGTTGAAGGCCGCCGGCGTCGATGTTACCGAAGAGGAGAAGGCCCAGCCGCGATCCGTGATCCATTGCCCGGCGTGTCATGCACTCTGCCCGCCTGAGCTCAAGTACTGTGGCGTATGTATGCAGCCGCTCACCGAGGAAGGCCGGAGGGAGCGCGAAGAGATAAGCAAGCTTACCGAAGAGATTGATCTCGATGCACTCACAAAGCTCTTGACACTGACGAAAAACGAGAAGTTTAAGAAACTGATTGAAAGCCTTTGATATTCCGCATCTACCCATACTTTTTTAAGCATATTACTGCGAGTGTATCCCGTATGCATCATATGCATAAGTATATAAATAAGCAGCGCAAATAACCATATGAACAGTGGGATAGCTAGTTGAACTTTCCGCGTGCCGTCGTGCCATTTTCGACACCTCCTCAAGGAAGAAAAGGAGACGGTACAGTTGAGAGGTAAATACAAGAAAACCAACAAGCCTTTCAAAAAGGACCATACACAGCGCGCTCATAGAGTCGTTGTTGTAGATATTTTTTCAGAGCGGGAGGGAAGCGCACCGAAGCGTAACCAACCGAGAGAAGAGCTCCGCATCGCCTTGAGGATCCAGTATCAAGGGGGTGCCGCATCATGAGGGTTAAGGCCCTGAAATGCCTTCGATGCGGCTATACGTGGGAATCCCGCTTACCGGGCAGGCCGAAAGAGTGCCCGGAGTGTAAATCCCGCAATCACGACCTACCCCCAGGGATGAAGAAGGCCCGGAGGGGTAGATCGTGAGCGGGCAGGCAGAGAGCACCCCTCACGGAGGGGCCCCTCTATACCTGAAGAGACGCAGGAGATTATCAAAGGAAGCTGTTCGCACCTGTGACCCTGTGCTAAAGGCCGTTATCGTTTGTTTAGCGGTCTGTGGCGATGTGGAGTTAATAGATGCGGAGAGCCCTCCTCAAAACTCCCCGCAAAGCCAGAGAACCAACCCGTCAATAGTTGAGGGTAGCATATGATATGCTATTCTCAATATAAAAGCGTTTGCTTACATGAGGTGAGCGTATGAGAGCGAAGCCTCACGCCCGCGCGCTTCCTGATGGATCTGTTATCTTTGCTGACGGGAGAAGCACCATACGCCTTTGTGCTGAGGATGGTAGATGGTTGCTCTTTCATGGTTCGACCATTCACGGCCCGAAAGATAGCCTTGTGACGAAGAGAGGCGCGCTTCTGTTTGTCGTGCTGAATGGGAAGGGGTACACGCTGCTTGTGAAGAAGGCAACCCAGCTCTTCAAAGGTCAGAGTATCAGAGAGCAGCTTTGGCCAGCCGAAGGGGTGAAGGTATGAACGGAGATGCAGACCTTGACATCTCCACCTTCAAGGATATGCAGTTTCCCCACTCTCATAAGCCGTGTATCCGATGCCAAAGACCCGGACGATACCGAGAGCCATATAAAACCCTTGAAGGCGATAACCCCCGCTGGCTCTGCGAGCAGTGTTATAAGGCGCTGAAACGAGTAGGCACCGGCACGGGAGAGGCAATCGCTATCCTGGATTATGAAGGCGAGGACCGGATCGACAAGATCAGGAAGACGATCCGGGACGGCTTGAAAGCAGGAGAGGCGCGGGAAGCAATCTGGGAGAGCGTTCTTTACCATAACGAGCACTCGTTTAAGCCGCCCTTCAGCGCGATGGAGCTGGATAATCTCTTCGGAGACAGCTATCAGGCAATCCTCGAAGAGCAGGCCGGCGCACACCTCGCAGACATCGAGGCGATCATCCAGGAAGGCGATGGTCCGAAGGTCTATTACAAGAACGATACCAGGCAGGGGATCATCAAGGTATCAGAGAGGGTGACGTATAGGGATGGAGGCAAGGACGTGAAGCAGCAGGTATCCTATATCTTCGGATACCGGATGCAGAGCCTTGAGAGAATCGAGAATCCCGCCGATAGCACCGACATCTATTACAATGTCACCTTTGTGAATCCCAAGCAGCTCAGCCGCCGCCTTGAGTATCAGGAGATGACGATCAGCCAGATAGCTAACGACATCACGACCACGAAGGCCGGAGTACTGAAGAAGCAACTGCTTCATGAGGCGATCAGCTCCATTGTGCAGGAGTATGAGAACCGGGAAGTGGTCAAGGTGACCAGCCGTATAGTAGGTACGGGATTCTTCGAGGATGCGGAGGGATGCCTGCAATTCCATGAAGGGAAGGACTTTAAGGTGAATCTGCCCGAACACGATAAGGAGAAGGCAGACCAAGCGCTCAGCTTCCTTGAGGATATTCTGGAGTTTTACCAGTACCGGGATGCGGTTCTTACCTTTCTGTATTTCGCTATCCAGAGCCCGTTAGGGTATATCAGGAAGCTGCATGGAAAGGAGAACAAGATGCTGCTCGCGCATGGAGAGAGTCATACCGGAAAAACCTACTTCGGCAAGATCGCAGGGTATTTCTGGGGACTGCCTGAGCATAAATCCGTTATCAACGGTTCGAGCATCACCGTGCCGCAGCTCGCAGCGCACTATACCGCATCCACCCTCATGATCACCCTGGATGAAGTCAGGAATGTGATCAGCGATCCGAGGATAGCGGACACGTTGAAGGTATGCACGACAAGTCCCCATGCACGTGAGCGCATCCGGCCCGATCAGGGATACCGGAGGGAGAAGTTTACCGCCTTCGCTTCAATAGCGATGACAACGAACTTTGTGCCTTCTCTGTACGTCGGTATGCAGGACCGGCTTATCCCGGCTGAGTACACCCCGGAGATGAAGAGAGACCTTGAGGCAGTGGAGCGATTCGAGGCCGAGGTGCTCGCCCGGAGAGAGAGCCTTGCCTATATCGGCGCAGCGCTGAAAGATATGTTCCTGAGCGCATGGACCGACATCAAGCCGATCATTCTTTCCCCGGATCAGAGGAATGCAGGCCGCCGGCTTCTTGAACTGCTCTACTTCTCTGTAGGCAGGACCATGCCGGAGAGGATGGGGGAGGTATCCACGACCTTTGAGATAGAGACCTCCGATCCGCTGGATGTGATGTATTCCTATATCAAGGAAGGATGCCTTGAGCAGATGCAGAGGTATGCTAAAGACCTTCTCCACCAGGATTTAAGCTGGGAAGGCCGGCTTATCCAGATGAATAGATCGGGTATCCTTCCCAGCTATATCATCTCAGTCACTGAGAAGTACATCGTTCTGAAGCCCGACATCATCCAGGAGATAGCCAGGAAGAAAGGTGTTGAGATACCCGGGGGCCTGAAGGGGATGACATACCGGAT
>JAQUQE010000067.1 GCA_028716225.1 Dehalococcoidales bacterium
CTTTGTTCGCTGATCCTGTCTAGCACTTTGATCAGTTCTTTCCGGACCTTGTAGATGTATTTGATGCGATAGGCGAGCCGCCCCTCATGTACGAAGATGTGTGGGCATTGTTCAAAGATCTCGAGGGAGATTCCTTCTCCCTCGTAGGCAAGGCCGATATATTTGATGTCTTCCCGAGTTAGATAGTCTTTCATTCTTCTCCCTCCCCTTACCCGCACCGGTGGCAGACGTTCTCCTCCTTCGCGATGAGTTCGTCCAGTTCCTCGAAGGTGTCTACCGGGTTCATGACGAAGCCAGTGTCCTTCTCGACGATCTGTTTGAGTGCTCCGAGCCAGTAGGCGTTCGCCCTCTCGTACACCATTCCATCCGCCCCCTTGAGCAGCTGGTTGATCTGATCCACTGTTCCCTCGAGCGCCTCGAAGAGGTCCTCGAGTTCGTTTTTGATTTCTTCGTGCTTGGTCATTTGATTCATCTCCGTTTTAACCGTGTGTCACACACACAATATGTTATTAGTTGGTATACGCAATAAAGGTATGGGTGTATTCAAAATGACGATCGAAACAACGGTTAAATAGTATCTCAACAAATATATTATTATAACTTTTCAGGTGATACTGAATGAAGCGTGTAGTAGAAAGGAAAGGCGAATTGTATTCCCCGACATTGATCCAAATCCCTGTCGAGTTGAAACGGCAGGCAAAGGAACATGGGATCAACTTGACGAAGGTTCTCGTCGACGCATTGCAAGATAAGCTGGATGAAGTGGAGAGGATTGCAGATTGTATCGCGGACAATATAGAAGGAGCGTGAGCCCGATGGGAGAAACGCAGTCTGTTCGGAGAACCATATGTTTGACTCTCGACCCTGAATTAGTTGCAGTGCTCGATGAGTTGCGCGATGATATTCCTCGATCCAGGTTCATTGAATCGCTGTTGATTGATATACTGAATTTACACACAGACAAAACCACGGAGCCGAGATAAACTTCTTCTCGTATTCTCCATAATTTTATATACGAGGACCAGGTTATATTTAAGCAACGGATTCTTGATCATATCCGGTGCTTTATGACTCAGCAGAACTCAAAGAACGGATTTACGCGTACAAAGTTTAGTAGGCGCAACAATAACGTTGCGCCCGACGTCAAGATCGGCGTCGGTGAGAGGAAACTCACTATTAAGCAGCGCAAGTTCGCAGATGAGTTTCTCCGTACGGGCAATGCTGCACGATCCTACATCAATGCAGGCTATTCGTGTGGCAGGAAAGAAAACGCCAACAGCAATGCCAGTGTGTACGCGCATGCTCTTCTCCGCAATCCAAAGATCGTCGAATACGTCGAGGAAGTGAATGGGAAGATCACGAATGAGCGCATAGCAGACATCATCGAAGTTAAGGCGTTCTGGACCACTGTGCTTCGAGACCCCGAAGCAAAGATGCCCGACCGATTAAAGGCATCTGAATTCATTGCAAAGACGAACGCGGCCTTTATCGACCGCGTTGAACACTCTGGTGGAGTTAAAGTCGAGCATGAACACAGCCTCGTCCAAGACATCATCGCAGAACATCCAGACCTTGCTAAACAAGTCCGGGATATTCTCCGAAGTCGCTTGGGCACGAACTGATTACGCGTACTACGTACATTACGTACACCGAGGAAACCATCGTCCAGCAAAGCATACTGATTTTATTTGCGAGATACTCGACCGTGTTGAAAAGGGAGAAATAACAAGGCTTATCTTAACCCTACCCCCAAGACACAGCAAGTCGATGACCGTATCCGAAACATTCCCATCCTACTTCATAGGAAAAAACCCAGACCGCAAAGTAATCGAAGTAAGTTACGGAGACTCACTTGCAAAGAAATTCGGACGCGCCAACAGACGCAAAATAGAAGAATACGGGCAACATCTATTCGGGATACGTATATCTCCAGAGAACGCATCCGTGACCAACTGGAGTATACAGGGGCATAGTGGTGGCATGGTCAGTGCCGGCATTGGCGGCCCGATCACTGGAGAAGGTGCGGACCTGTTGATTGTAGATGATCCCATCAAGAACAGGGAGCAGGCAGAGTCCGTAACATATCGAGAGAAGATATGGGATGAGTGGCAGAACACTCTTCTTACCCGGCTCCACCCGGGAGCCCGTATTATCATTATCATGACACGCTGGCATGAGGATGATCTTGTTGGCCGTCTTCTTGACACAGAAGGCAACCAATGGACTGTCGTTAATTTTCCGGCCGAGGCAGAGGGGCGTGACCCCCTCGGACGGGCAGTTGGGGATCCTCTTTGGCCTGAACACGGGTATGGATCTGCCTGGCTTGCAGAGACCAAGATTCGTGTGGGCTCTCGTGTCTGGAACGGTTTATTCCAGCAAAGACCCACTCCACAGGAAGGCAGCATCATAAAACGGCATTGGTGGCGTTTCTGGCGCTACCCGAACCGTGATATGCCTCCCGTAGTTGTTCGTGATGAGAGAGGGGAGTATGTTAACGTGGAGGCCGTACCACTCCCGATAGCTTTTGAAGAGATGGCACAGTCTTGGGATATGGCATTCAAGGACACACAAGAAAGCGCGTACGTTGTCGGGCAAGTCTGGTCGCGTAGAGGCGCTGAGAAGTTCTTAATGGATCAGGTGCGGGAAAGATTAGATTTCGTTGAAACAGTTAGCGCAGTTAAAGCATTGAGTGCAAAGTGGCCGCACACATACTGGAAGTGGGTCGAGGATAAGGCGAATGGGCCTGCCGTGATATCCGTTCTCAGACAAACGATATCCGGGTTGATACCCATTGAACCTGACGGCAGTAAGGAAGCAAGGGCGTATGCGGTCACCCCGCAGATAGAAGCGGGAAACGTGTATCTGCCACATCCACTTATTGCGCCCTGGGTCAGTACTTTCATCGAGGAATGTGCATCTTTCCCGAATGGTAAGTATAATGATCAGGTCGATGCAATGACACAGGCGTTGAATTGGTGGGTTCAGCGTGAACGGGGCAATAACGACCCAACACAGGATGACGCGTGCGGGGCATTGTTACCATTCGCTGAGTATAGTGATTTTGATTTGCTCGAGTTTGAACACGGCGGATTTACGGGGCTATAACCATGGCAAAGATAGGGGTTAGAACAAAGGAGGAGGGGGAAGTCTATGTTACGGCGTACGGTGGCGTTTATGCTGCCCCAAAGTACGATGCAGAGACCGTCAGGAAATACCGGGAGAACATCTACCTCGCCGGAGCGCTCGATAAGCAGCAGCGCACCCTGTTCAGGGACAGGAAGGATTTTTCGATCTACGCCATCGACCCGGATACAGGCGAACCGGACCTTGACCTGTCAAAGCAGGTCCAGACCATGGCCGCTGCCCGAGACGTGAACCTGTGGACGAATCTCCAGATCTGTTGGCGAGAATCAGCTACCTGGGGGCCAGCGTTGTTCAACCCTGTATGGGGATACGAAGGCAATGAATACGTCCTGCGTAAACTCCGACATCTCCCATCTGAAACATTCAGCACGCCAGGGAATACATTGGCTTATATACGCAATGACTTGCTCCCCGGGATCTGTATCAACGAGAAGGACGAGATCGAATATTGGCAGCGTCAGGCCAATGGGATCGTCAAGCAGCTGCAGAACGTCGTCATGATCACTGACCCGGTCCGCCCCGGTCTCGGCGGGACGCCGCTGATTAAGCCGGTGATCCCGGTGATCCGGATGCTGGACTTCTCCTGGACCGGGCAGATGCAGCAAAACAACCGTCTCGGAGCCGGTGGACTGTTCTACATTAAGGTCACGCATCCACAGAAGGATGATGTCGCATACGCGCAAAAGATCATCCAGAACATTAACCGGGGCGTAGCGTATCAGTTGCGCGAGAATATGGAACTGGTGAATCTCGGGCTGGCCGAGACGGCGACGGCACTCGAAACGATTCAGGCCCTGGACCAGCTGATCGGGAATTACTTCAGCCCGACAAAGGCCATCTCCAAGGACGGTACGCTGATCGGCGGTTCGAGCAACCCGGAATACGATCTGTATATGTCATATATCCAGGGACAGCAGTCATGGGTGGAGGCTGCCTTCGAATACCTGCTGCAGCCGTATCTGGACGTAAACGGCTATGACGGCTACCGGATCATGGTGGATATCCCTTCCCCGCAAGTTGAGAAGAGCGAACTGTGGCTTAAAGTGGCAGAAGTAGGCCACAAGACACAGACACTCTCCATCAATGAGCGTAGGAAGATCTTGTCCTGGACCGGTGCTGATCTTGAAGAACTGGATGAGGAAGAACTTGTTGCTCTGAAGGAAGAATACACCGGCTCCGCGCCCCCTCCCGAAGATCTTCAGGCAGTAGAGACGGTAGCGAAGATCATGAATGCGGATCCTCTCGATCCGTACTCCATCATCGACCAAGCAATAGCTCAGAAGATCGTTAAGGACAAACTCCGGATCAAGGACACGAAGTAAAATGGCCAACAGAAAGTTCTCCCCCGATTTCCTTAAAGACCCGACGCGGGCAGACAGGATTATTCAGGAATACGAGAAGCAGATCGTCAAATTGTTCGAGACCTTCAAAGTGAAGATATTCGAATTGTTCGAGATCACAGATGAAGGCCGGACTCATACATCTATTGTTGTCGAACCGGATGTCTTCTTTGCGCTCATCGATCGACTGATAGAGGAAGAAGTTCTTTATCCTGGCTATACGATCATTGATGCTAAGACCCATCAGGCGTACATCCAGGGAGACCGTTTTGCTGGCATCATGCTCGGTGCGCCTCTTGAAGTGCGGCGTACTGAGTGGGACAAGATCAGGAAGTTGCTCACCGAGAAGACGAAGGGGGATTTCAAAGGTGTAACCGACGAGACAGCAAAGCGTATTCGGGCAACGATCGGGGACGGTATTCTGAATGAAGTATCGGCAGGGAAGATTGCTCGCAGCATAGTGAGAGACATTGATAGCGTTGGTATCGTCAGGGCTACGGCGATGGTCCGTACTGAAACCATGAAGGCAGTCAACCGCGGGATACACGACAGATACGTTGGTGCTGGCCTGACGGACGAAGATGAAGAATGGCTGACGGCAATCGACGATAGGACCTGTGACGAATGCCTGGCAAATGATGGAAAAACGATCAAGGAGATCGGGGAACGGCCTCCTTTACACCCGAATTGTCGGTGTACCATCATTCCGAAGATCAGGGTCCCGAGAGGCGATATAGAGGAGGAAGAATAAATGGGATGTGAAAGAACAGCAGGTAAAACAACTTGTAAACAGACTGTCCGTTTTTACCAGTCTGAACCGGGGCTCGTGGGGTCTCATGATGCGATTCTACACCTCCTGAACCGGAGGGTCGGAGACGACTATCTTCCGGTCGAACCCTTTGAGGCAACGATCGACGATTGGAACGGCATTCCCTTGATCTTTGCTGCGAGGCACATTGAGTTCTCGTGCAGTTTCCCCGCACACAAAGACAAGAATCTCCAGACTTATCTGGAAGGTGTGTCGGGCGTGATTGTCGGGGAACTATCAGACTCGCGTATCGAGCAGGCTGGACGTCCGAAACTCATGACGAAGTTCAACTTCGGGGAGGGTACAGCAAAACGGCTATTTGAAGAAGGACTGATTGATGAGAAGACATACAAGGCATCAGTAGCAGCGATCCCCATTGTTCAGAAACTCGTCGATGAAGGGAAACTTTCGCTATCAAGCGCATTTTGCGCCCCGGATGACGGTAATGGTTCAATCGCTGGAACGGTTCGACCAAATCATGTCTTGCTGTTTGAAGAGTCTGCGCAGAACCAGCCGAAAGACC
>JAQUQE010000068.1 GCA_028716225.1 Dehalococcoidales bacterium
ACTACAAGCTCTTCTCCACCCTGTTTCCTGTATACTTTGGCATTATATTCTACCACTCATCATCCCTCCAGTTTTAGTGTTGGGGGGCCGATTGGCGGCCCCCATCGCTTTGCTACGCTAACTTCACGCGTGCAAAGGCCTCTTCGAGAACGGGCGCACCGTCTGCCCACATCCTGCCGATGAAACCGACCTGTGAAGTGGCCGCAAACAGCTCGCTCAGCCTCTGAATCTCCATGCCGAACAACTCTGCAATCCAGTAGAACTGGAAGTTGCCCAGGATACCGACGTATTGGCCGGTGGCGAACGTACTGGGAGCATACTCGGACTCGTTCACGGGCAGATTGAGGATCGTATCAGGCTGTCCCGCTGCAAGCCCTTGCTGCCACAGATATTGCCCTTCGCCATCTTTCAGCTTGGAGATCATCTTTATGGCGTCGCGATGGAAAATCCACTGCGCACCATTTCTGTATTGTGCCTTGAGCGCATACTTTACCTCGATGAGGTTATCAGCACTGATTGCAGTTGTCGTGTTACCGGTGCTAAAATCCCTGGCGGTGCTTATACCATTAACGCTTGCGGTAAACACGCCCAATGGCTCAGTAGTGCCGGCGCCGTTCAAGAAGGCGTTCTCCATCGCGGTGGCAAACTTATAAACCAGCCTGTCGCGCACCAGCGCCTCGACGGGGATTGCGCTCACCCTGAGCAGCTTCATGGACACCTTTATGGACTTCGCCAGCTGCTGCGGTTTGAGCTCGCGCTTGTCGAACCTCATTGCGGTATCTAATAGGCCAGCGCCAGTCAAGTCCTGCACTTCGGTCGTCCAGGCAGCGTCGCTCATGTCGACATCAAGTACGGGCGCACCGAGCGAATCAGATGTGGTAACCTGAAATACTCGCGCTATACGCCTCATGAACACGGCGTTGTCCAATGCCTTGATAAGCTCAGCTATGAATTGCTGAGGCGGGACCATGTAGCCGCCCCATGTTGCGTCTGCTGGTGTTTCGCCGCTTAGCACCTGCAGGTCTCTCAATTCTGGTTTGATAGCGCCAGTCATGATGTAGGAGCGAAACGCATCCATCACCTTGGCTGCCCTGTCGTCTTTCTCGCCAAGCGTGGCTTTGATGGGGTTGTTTACGGGCTTATCAAGCTCTCGTTCTTCCTTCTCCTGCTCTTCGAGCCTCTTGGCCCTTTTGGCAAGAGAATCCATCTCGTCGAACATCTTGTCGTACTGCACCTGCTCCTCTGCAGTAAAGTCCCTGTTCTCGGCCTCGGCACGATCTACAAGCTCCTTGGCCTGTTCCCAAATATTTGCTCTTTTCTCGAGTAGCTCTTTAATTTTATCTCCCATATCACTTCATCTCCTTTATTTTGTATAAGTTTAACTTTCTTTTTGCGATTATGATTTTCCTTTTCGCGTCCTCTTCCCACGGCGGCGTCCTATCGAATTGCCTGTAATGCTTGCCTAAATGGGCGCGCACCTTAGCCATATCGGCCTCTGGCAGGTTGGTCTGAGGCAACCTCGCTGCTGCATTGGCCACCGCCCGCCACACCACTGCGCCATCGCTTGGCCTGTGATGGGGAAGTTTCAGGTCGCCGTACGCCTCTGGGGGCATAGTTCTTGCCCATGCGAAGTGCTTTGCGATCCTGCGTTTCTCGGCATCGCTTAAATCCTCCCACGACTCACTGGTAAAATCCTCTAAGGCTGGCGCTTCCCAATCCTCATTTTCGGGTGCAAGCTCGTTTGAAACGTCACCCGGGTCAACACCCCTCTTCTCCATGTGCTCTTCAAACACATCTCTTGCGCTTCTGACTCCGACCGACGTTGAGGGATAGGCCGGATATGTTACGGGACTGACGTCATAAAGGCGTGGTATTTTTATAAGCGTGCGCACTGGCATATCTCCGGTGTCGTCCCATTCCTCTTTTCCGCCTTCCATCGAGAACCCGAAACTCGACTGGTCGACGTCTCCGCGCTTAATGTGCTCCACGAGGTCCCTTCCTGCTGTGGTTTTCATGTTCGGCGTGAACTCATAGCGGAGGCCATGTTCATCCTCCCATACGCGTAAGGTGTTATTCTTCGTCCGAGCTACAATCTGAGACGGATCGTGGTTGAACAAAGCCCTAATATCTGAGCCTTGCAGGGCTTCGCTGAACGCTCCGGGGCGGATCATTTCTTTGAAACCCCAAAGCTCCTCTGATAATTCATTAAACCTGGCAGCGTAGCCGGAAATTATTGGTTCGGCGTCTGCTTCCCGAAGCTCAATCGCGGTGTTTATGTATCTACGCTCCATCTTGTCTTTACTCATCCCCATCTTTCACCTCCTTTCTGGTTGGTGCCACTGAAGTAATGGCCATCATGTTGCCATTTATGAGGTAGGCGTCCCCGCCCTCCTCTGCCGGTATCGGATTCATGTTCTCGAGCTCCCTTATGTCATTCGCGCTAAGCCATCCGTCATTCCTGCCCTTGCTGTAGTATTGTGACCTGCTCGCAACGTCACCACGGAGTAGACCATCTATCACAAACTCCACGTAATACTTCTTTTTATCGCTCTCGCGTAGGAGCTGTCGCCTTATTTGTTGTTCCCAATTCACTAGCCGAGGCCGTAAGCAATCCTGCACAAACTCGATCGACATGTGCTCAATAGACGCGTAGCTTGGCTTTTCGAGCGAAGAAATCTTATGGAGCGGCACGCCGAAGAAGCGGGCCACTTCTTCTGTCTGATATTTACGCGTCTCTATAAATTGTGCGTTGTCATTCTGTATTGTTATCTGGTGCCACTTGAGCCCCTCTTCAAGAAATAGGACCCTGTGTGCCTTGCCAAGGCCTTCGTATTTATCCCTGAATGACTCCTTAAAATTCTTCATGGCTTGTTCTGACAGCTTGCCTGGGATCTCCACGATGCCGGAGGCTACTGCGCCGTTAGCGAAGAAAGAGGCGCCGTATTGCTCGGCCGCGAGGGCAAGGCCTGCTATTTCTCTGGCAAATTTCAATGGCCTGTATCCATTTATGGCATCATTTGATAGACCGCGAACGTGAAACATCTCCCTCGCCGGTATCACAGTAAGCGCTTTGTCTGGCAAACTGACTTCATAAAATAGGTCTTGACTATCGTTTCTGAACGGCCTCACAAAGGGCGCAGGTATCGGCCACATGGCCGTGACCTCCATTCGACCATTCCTGACTATATATGCATAGCAATTGCCAAACAGCTCAAGCTGGGCCTGCATCATTTTCCTGAAGTCGAAGCTGGTCATTTCCTCGTTTGGTTGATACTGGATAATGTCATAAAGCCAATGCTCTCTTGCCCTCCGCCTTCCCCTCGGGTCCACGCGTTCGTAGGTAGGCACCGGCAGCGAAGCTATGGTATTGCTTATGAGATTTATGCATGCATAGACAGCCGAAACCCTGAGCAAGTCCTCTTCGTTGAGGTAAATCCCAGATGCCGTTTCGCCACCTCCGGCAATCCAGCTGTTGAACCATTGTGGTCCACCCGCCAGTGACGAGGCCCGTTTATTAAAGAATCTTTTTATGCCCTGCCATATCCCCATCTCCTGCCTCCCTATACGGCGAATACGCCCCTGTTTTCATAAGCGCTCTCGACCGGGGCATCCGACTGGAGCATCGCCGATATTGCGATTATCATGGCCACGGCCGGGTCTATCCGTTCTGTCGACTTGTCTTTGGCTGGCTTAATATTGCCTGCTGGGTCCTGGACTACTACTAAGTTGTCCATCGCCCAAGTCAAAACTGGATTATTATCATGGCGCAATTTGCGTCCGATAATCAGCCGCTCAAGCTCTTTGCATGCTGGCGACATCGTCTTGAAGCCCTGGCGCACCTCCATCACCGGCACGCCATCATTCTCAAGGTCTATAGCCCACTTCGTGGCGTTCCATGGATCATATCCTACAACTTGCAGAAGTGGGAAGCGATTCTTAATCTCGTCCCTTATGGTAACGCGTATCCAGTCGTGATCTATAACATTGCCATCTGTGGCCGTTATGTATCCGCTTCTTGCCCACGTGTCGTATGGGACCCTGTCCCTTCTAACTCTTGCGGCAATGTTGTCGCGCGGGACCCAGCTATAAGAAAGCACATGAACTATCCCATCGTCGTCCGGCTCGAACACTATCGCGCATGAGGATATATCGGTCGTGGTAGAAAGATCGACCCCAGCCCAGCACCTCAGGCCAGCAAGCTCGGCATGGTCGATATCGCGACTGCCGCACTCTGCCCATGCGCCCATATCTATCCAACGCGTGCTTTGGGTAGTCCATTGGTTCAGGTGGAGCCTCCTAAACGTATTCTGGTAAGCCGGTATTTCCTGCGCCCTTTGGCATTCCTGACGCAAGAAATCAAGTTTTATTGATATTTCAAGGTTTGGATTTGCCTTTCTCCATACGGCCTCATCAGTCCAATCGTCTTCTTGATCGGCCGCGTAGATAAGAGGCAGAAATGTTTTGTCGTCTATAACGCCATCGATTATCTTTTTAGCATATTCGTGGAGCTCCCAGCAAATAGTGTTTCGGTCATAACCTGCCGTGGTAATGGCGAGCATAAGTGGCTGGCGCCTTGCGCCCATAGATGTTTGAAGCACGTCCCACAAGTCCCTATCCGGTGCGACGTGTAGTTCGTCATAAATTACTGCGTGGGCATTGAAGCCGTGTTTGCTGTAAGCCTCGGCTGATATGGCCCGATAGAAGCTGTTGGTTTTGTAGCAAACGATCCGCTTCTGGGAATCGATAATTTTACAAAGCGAAGATAAAGCCTTGCTATTGCGTACCATTGTGGCTGCAGCGTTAAAAACTAGCGAGGCTTGCTCCCGATCTGCAGCGGCTGAGTAAATCTCTGCCCCTTGCTCACCATCTGCAAAAAGCATAAACAAAGCTATAGCTGCTGCGAGCTCGGTTTTGCCATTTTTCCTAGGGATCTCAAGATATGCAGTTCGATATTGTCGTGTGCCGTCTTCGTTTGTTGCGCCAAATAACTGGCGAATAAAGTCTTTTTGCCACTCCTGCAGGTTAAATAGACTGCCTGCCCATTCACCCTTAGTGTGGCGTAATTGCGAGATAAAATTTATCGCCCAGTTAGCCTTCTCCTTAGAAAACAAAGGATCACCCCATCTTTGTTATAAGCTGATCCAGGAATTCATCCTCGCCCTTCCCTGATGGGAGCTCTATCCGGCAACGAGAAGCTGGCGAAAGTCCAAATTCGGAACAAAAGGCGCGAATCTGTTTTAGACATTGGTTGGCTATCCCAACCTGTGGAGCCTGTTGAAGATAACGAACCGAGCCATCTTCGTTGAGAATAGGGTATACTGGGCCATGTTCTTTAAGCCATCGTTCAGCCTCGGCCCATTTGGCGTAGCTCTGGCAATAGGCAGCCAGTGCAGTTCGATCAAGCTGAGTTAATAACCCGAGCTTGTTGAGTTGAGGAGCAACGCGCTCCCATTCTTCTTTAGCTTCAGGGAGTAGCCAATCAGGGCAATCTGGGATGGATAGATCGGGTTGTGGCTCGTTTTTAGGATATGGGCGCTTGGAAGGGTTGCCTTCGAGCTTACGTAATGCTGTTGGTTTTTTTGGTCGTCCTGGCCTCACTTCCTACCCCCCTAAATAAATTTTGCGAAAGTTTGCGCGAGACTCCGCGCCGGTTCCTTTATGACCAGGTCCTCAGAAAATAGATACCCCTACCTCGTATTAACATGTATCTTCATATGACAACTATGACACAAAGACATTAAATT
>JAQUQE010000069.1 GCA_028716225.1 Dehalococcoidales bacterium
TGTTTAGTGCCGCTATCCCGTCGCGCCCTTCTTCCCTCGCCCTTTCGTATTCATGCTGGACGTAAAGCGGTAATGAAGTAAGCTCCCGTTTAAAGGCCGCGAGCTGCGCCTTCGCGCGCTCGATATCGGCTTTGTAAACTTTGTAACCCGCGACTCTGAAATCTTCAGGGTTATCGATACCGGCTTCGACGAAGGCGACAAGGTTTATGTTACCGATTTTGGAGGCAAGTCTGCGCTCCAGCGGCAGGACCGGATAACCCTCTTTAACATCGAGTAATTGCCTGATTGCGCCATCGAATTCGTCCTGGTCCTTGATTCTAAATAATTTATCAGCTTCAAGAAGGGTCAGGTGTTTTGAGCCGCCGCCCGGAGTAAGGACTGTTACATAAGCCCTGCCTTCAGTCGGGTCATCGTACCGGCCGGCGCCGCCTTCGAAATTTACCCATATCTCGCCGGTTTCCGGGTCGATGTATTCCACGCGCGTTACCTCGATGCGCTCTTTTGAGTTTTTAACGCCATAATATTTCCATTGGATATTATCAGGCGTGTACCATCTGACCCCGTCTTTATCCACGTAAGTTATCACTTCGCCCCTGGCGTTGCGCTCCGCGACTTCCCACTCTGGGTCCGGTTTAAACTCGCGCTGCTCGTCTGTAAGTTGCTTTCCGCCGATTAGATTAGGGCCTTCCGACTTTGTTTCTTCCGAGGTAGTTGTGGTAGCCGGCACCTCGCCTGTTTCACCCGTTGGGGCTTTTTTAGTTGCTACCTCCGCTTTCCGCCTGGCTGCCATAGCCTTTGCCGCCGCCTCTGCCGCTCTTTTAGTTGCCTCTTCCGCGGTTCGCCTGGCTTCGGCGCTCTTCTCTTCGGCAGCTTTTTTTGCGGCTTCTTCCGCCTTCCGTCTGGCGGCCATGGCTTTTGCCGCTTCTTCATCTGCCCGGCGTTGCGCTTCCTCCGCCGCGCGCTTTGCTTCGGCGGCCTTTTCTTCCGCCTGCCGTCTGGCGGCTTCTTCCGCTTTGCGCCTATCCGCCATGGCTTTTGCCGCTTCTTCAGCTGCCCGGCGTTGCGCTTCCTGCTCCGGCGTCATGCCCGGATATCCGCCGCCGCCACCAACACCCGTTCCGCCGCCACCAACACCGACCGGCGGCACGCCGCCAGGCGGTATAACGATAGGAGGTCCGCCGCGTGGGTCCGGTATTACAACAGTACCTGGAGGATAACCTGGAACATTCGGCATTTTCTCTTTACCTCCCCTTTTTACTTAATCGCGGCCTCTTGCTTTGTTATAGATTCCCTTCACCCAGCTAAAGCCTTTGGACGGCAAGTTTATTTCAAAAACAATTTCCATAGCTTTCATAAATTCATAGACGGATAAAAACAAAAGCCCGTAGCTTATCGAAGAGTGATTTGCTGCCAGGGAAAGACCGATGAGGAGCGTTATAAGCCCAGATATGAAGTAAACGGACTCCCGCTCATTCTTTAAGGCAATAGCGAATAGAGCTATTGAGAGCGCGACCTGCGTAAAAAACTCTATCGCGGTTCCCAACCCGCTCAAAGCGTCGATTATTTGTTGCACCATCATCATTGGGACACCTTCAATGTGCCGTTATCGGACCATACTGCCCCGCTGATGCCCGGGTCCGACTCCGGCAGATTATTCAATAATAGGTAGGATATCGTGGCGTTGTCCGTGATAACCAGGGCGGCTGTTACATTTTGGGTTATTACATTTTGAGCCGTGACGTTTTCCGTTGTTACATTTCCTGAAATTACTTCATCGACATCCACTAATTCAACTTCCACCAGCTCACCGACCGCGTCCTTAAAATAAACCGTTTCCGTCCAGGGGTCATCCGCCATGCAGCCGGCCATAGTTAGTGCCGCCAGGATAAAAATTAAAAGGATGAGTTTTTTCATTATTCCATCTCCGGCTCTGAAATCAAATTATCCAGAAGATAGACATTGCCGCTGCGTTTGGCTTTACGCTTTATACCGAGCGGGTGAAGGTATTTCCCTAAACTCCGGCTATCGCCTTCAATACCGTATACATGGTTAGCGGTTGCCCAAAATGTGTCACAGGGCACTTCATCACTGCCCCTAGATTGAAATTCCCTAGCAAGAGAATGAAGGGACCGGCGTATCTCATTATATATGGCTTTTTTATTACTGATGACACGCTTCATAAAGTCGAACTTGACGCCGCCGAAAATATCTTCCACGGACAATAAAGCGCGGGTATTATAAGCCGTGTGGTAAATCTCCGGCCCCCCTTTACCCCAATACCAGCATTTGAACGGCCGGGCGAACTTATCGCGTCTGTCTGCCGCCTTGCCGGTCAAAGCTCCCGATCTATCCCACGCCTCTAGATAAACAAAAGTTCCTTTTTTAATATGGTGTAACCTCCCCCATGTTGTTTTAGCCATATCCTGACAGTCAATCTCGATATCCGTCTCGAATCCCAACCCCTGGCGGTCCAGCCAGCCGGCGCTTTTTGCGGTCCAGATGACATCTATTGAGCGGTGTCCTACCTGGTTGGTAAACGCGTTTGTTACTCTATTTCTAGCAGTGAGGGGTGAGCGGTTAGAGTTAAACGCACTCGCTTCATCTATTCCTATAGTGCCGTCCTGGTATTCTTCAGACATCATGAAGAAAGCGTCCCAATCAATCATCTTTGTATGGATATCCGGAAATCCCTTATCAAGGAAGAATTTAGGCGTATGCACGTCCATGGTGGACCATACTTTACGGCCGAGACACATATCGCGATAAAGCAGTTTAGCCAGCAGTAGGCTTTTGCAACTGCGTTTAGGACCTACTAAACCGATTACGGTACTATCGGCATAGTCCTGTTTGTTACGGGGCAGGATATAATCGAACGGGTCCCTGATGGGTTTCAGCTTAGACATCTCATACCCTCGAGCGCGTCATCATCAAAACGGCTAAGGAAGGGGTTTGTTGTATACGGAAATCCACTGTATTTAAGTGGGGATTCAAGGGGGTTTTTTGATGATGACAACATAATTAACGTGGCCTTTCAGTACCTTCAGGAGGTCGTTCTTGAGTACGGAAATCACTCCCGCGGTACACCTTATCCTCTTTGACTTTCGGTAAGCCCTTAGCAGCTCTGTATATATCGGAGGCCAAGAGACCTATTGCGGCAAATAAGCCCTCGACCCTCGATAGACCGCCTAATGCTGCCGTACCGGCAATTTTTTGTCTTAATAGTTCCTGATGTTTGGTTTGCCCAAACTTTTCATGACGGTGAGAAAGTCTTAATATTGCATTAAGTTGGCGCTCGTTGCGAAAATTGCCGCGTATAATTACCTGGGCCATATCCTCTACATCCGGGACTTCAAGAATTTTTTCTATTCTGTTAGCCCAGGACATCTCAAAATTGCCCCCGAAATTACCCGGGTTTAAATCAGGCATATCTTCAGGAGTATTTGTCATGCCGCTGTACCTCCGCTGGACGCTGTAACAATAAAAAACGTTACGATGATAATACCGATAATAAGTCCGACAAAGACGCCTAACTTGATTTTTTGCCCCCAGGAAGAGCTAAGACCGTAAGTTTCCCTGACTTCCTCCGCACAATGTTTTGCAATCCAAAGGTCCAGAGGCGACTTCCCCTCTTCCATCGAGATATGCGCGGCTATCGTCCAGAATTTTTTTTTCAAATCTAATCCGAGTATATGGAGCCATCGGCCTTCATAATTCTGCTTAAAGCTGTCGACCGGGATTAATTTTTCAGGGATTTTCCGGAATATTCTTTTCTTAGTTCTCTCAACAACTATCATTGCATTAGCGTCAGCGTAAAGTTTTTTAAAGTTCAATTTCTGTGTTTTGGATTTTCCATTTAAGTGAAGAAAAGACTTAATAAACGGCACGACCGCCACAGCAGCCGTAACAACTTCCGGCGTTCTATTTTTGAATACCATCAAAACAGCTATTAAAAACACCAATATGACGCCGGCCAGGGCTATGCCTATCCAGAGTAACCGTCCGTCTTCACGCTCTTCCGTATCGAGTAGCGTCATTTCCTCATCTTCCGCTTCGTTTGCGATAGTAGTCACGGCGCCTTCAACATCTTTATCGCCGTCCATACTTTCGTAAATCTTAATCGGCCGGTAATCTTTTGGGTCTATAAACTGCAGATACTCGCCGGTCTCTTCATCGATACACTGCTGCCGGCTGTTTAAACCCCACGCTTCGAGAGTTTTAGTAGACTCTATGTGAGATTTATAGGCATCGAGTTTGTATTCTTTAGCCTCGTTTACTTCATTAAGTAAACAGACACGCATTTTATTTTGCTTTGACATGGATTGCCTCTTGAAAAAATTTTAGATGGAAGATACCGCCAGGCTTTTTAGACCGGGCGGTATCACCATCCGCCAGGAGTAAGACGCCCTGCGCGCCATGACGTCTTTTAGCATGGTAGTGAGCCTCCTGTCCCTGGTTAGTTGTTATAGTTTTCCGGTCAGGTGTTTGTAGGAACCATAGGCGGCCCCCGCAAGCTGCGATACACCGGCACCCATGAGAGCAAGGAATATCACCATGCCCCAGATGGTCATGATATCGAGCAGCCCGCTAAACTCGGCTAAATTAGCGGTCGCGTTTACCGTAACATACGCTGTGTGCAGAGCGCTCTGGATGGTTCCGTTAAGCAGCAGGGAGATAACGAGAGTAACGCCGCCCATGATAGACACCATAAATACATCCATCCAGCCCCCGGTCGTAGCCTTTTTCCACTGGACAATCGAGCCTCCGGTTAATGCGGCAATGCCCGCGGCCATGAAGATAATGAAGATGACCAGGCCCCAGATGCCCATAACATCGGTAAGCCCGACCTGCTCGGTGTATGTCGTTGCGTCGGTGTAGGCGGCATCGAGAGCATCGATGCCGATGTTAAACATTATGAGGACGACCAGCATAGCCACCGCTCCCATGACGATGGCTAAAAAGCCCATCCACTGACTCGCCTTGCTGCCGCCTCCGCTACTGTTATTACTGCGATTTCGTTTACCCACTTTTCTCCTTTTTTGATTTAAAAAAAATTAGGCTTTCACCTTTTTCACCAAGTTGCGAGCATGGCGCCGCGCATATATCACCTCCTTGTCTCATAAATATTTTTTACGACCTTGAGTTTTTGCATATTCTCTCCCGTTTTAGGAGGTAAAGAAACAATATATCGAACCTGCGGCAGTACCTAGAAGAAGGAATAGGTAAAACCAGCGCAGCAAAGAAAGCACGGCAAGCATAAAGTCCTCGATAGTGGCGGATTCTATCAGGAAAGTTACAGAAAGCGTCCGGGTGAGACTCTGGTCCAGTCCGTTCACGGTAAGAAGCCGGGAAACGGTATTGTACGATGCGGCGGACGGGACATCAGTAGTAGCGTTTGAAGATATCTCTTCCACGAATACCAGGGAGTTATAGTAGAGAGGTTCCGCCAGCGTAAAGTTGGCGGAATAAACGCCGGCGGCAGTGGATATGCCGGCGAATGTCTCTGTGTACTCATCAGTGCGTGCGTCATCGATGAGAGAAAAAACCTTGGGAGTAGCGAACATCAGGAACAGCGAGCAGAAAATCAAAAATACGCTTTTCATACCGCCACCCCA
>JAQUQE010000070.1 GCA_028716225.1 Dehalococcoidales bacterium
TGATTGTTAAGGGGGAATAATGCCGTGCCCGTAGATGGTTGAGGAATGCCGTCCGTTTGTGCATCCTCATCCCCCTTTCGCCTATATGATACCGCACGGCGCACGAAAGGGGAAGGGGTATCTTACTTTTTCTTGCGAGGCAACCTGATTCTCTCCTGCTCGATGGCCTCCAGTGGTGAGAATTGCTGAGCCTTCTGGCGAAGCACCCTGCTTCGCTGGTCAACATACTGGCGGGTAATGTTCAGCGTGGAATGCCCCATTCGTTGCTGGAGAGTCAGCGGATCACCGCCGCGTTCAATCCAGAGCGTACCCGAAGTGTGTCGCAACCTGTGCGGCCTAGCGTTGACGTTTAGGCCGGCACGGTCGGCCAATCTCTGTGTTACATTTTCCAAGCCGTTGTTGCTGAACTGTTTGCCATGGATCGTCGGGAAGACAAAATTGCTCTGTCCCCAAGAGGTGCCTTCGCGCATTTTCAGATAAGCACTCAAGTCCCGACGAAGCTTCTCTGAGAAGTGAATCCTGCGCTCCTTGTCTCCCTTTCCCACCACGATTAGATAGCCTTCACGGAGATTGAGCTTGTCCAAAGTCAATCCACGGAGTTCGCCGGCGCGAATGCCGGTATCAAGAAACGTGGCAACTATACAGTAGTCGCGCCGCCCAACAACCGTCCCCAGGTTGGCCTGTCTGAGTATTGCTTCAATTTCATAGTCGGCAAGTACTTTCGGCCTTCGTTTGGGTAGTTTCAGGTTCTCAATTTGCCCCATCGGATTCTTGGTGATCAGTTCGCGCCGGTACAGCCAGCCGAAGAAGACTCTATAGGCGCGTATCCTACCTTGTGTGGTAATCGCAGAACAACTCCGCATAGAATGAAGCACATATCGTTGAATGTCGTCCGAAGTTATGTCGTTGATCCGGGGCCAATTCAGGAATTCACCCAAGTAGAAAATGACATCGTTGTACCAGGAAACAGTACGGGGGGAGAGGTTTTTGGACCGGCAATGGAGGATGAACCGTTCAAGCGCGTTATCCATGTCGCAGGGTTCGCCCAGCGTGTTCGCCATTTCCATAACAATGTTTCCTCCCAGTCAACAAGGAGGGTTCGGCATCGGTAAGTCTGTCACCTGCCAGGAAGGGGGATCAACGGGAAGAACCCGTTACGCTGGCCTGCAGTTTCGGGGACAATCCATCCAAGATTTACAGTCTGCCCCCTTTAGCCACTTGGGTACCTCTCCGTCAAACCCCTGTCTAGCTGCGTCTTACCGAATCCTCCCTGTACCTTCGGGTTACCCGTTCAGGGGTAAGTCTGTCACACTCGCTAGTTTACCCTGAGTTAGCATTTGCGGTCAACGGCGGAGGTAAGTATAGCACAATCAATAGCCCCGGGAAAGGAGGGAAGAAAATGAGGCTCAGTCGGGAAGCATTCCTGAAATTGGTCGAGGATGTCCTGCCGAATAAACAGACAATCAGTGACGGTGATCTAATGCGCGTGATCTCGGTAGTGAATCTCTGTCAGAGGGAGGCTATTGCAAAGAGGCCGCGAGGCCGGCGGCGAAAGAATGCCGAGAAAGCTGCCGAAGAAGCCACAGAGTAGGGGGAAGGCCCCTCAAACCGAGGGGCCTTCATTTGAGCAACTTCAGAAGGTAGTTGAGGGCATAGAACTGAGGATTATAGAACACCTTCACACCGGAGATCAGCGTTGCTGCCGCAATGAATCCACAGAATAGGGCGCAAATGTCCAAAGGCAGAGAAACGGCGGTCGTGCATTTCATGTTACATATGCACAAAACCATGAGCACGGCGAAAACGAGACCGACAACCACGAAGGACACACCCTCCGCGAGTTGCTGGCGGATAATGACGTTCCACAACTCGCTCGTGACAACGCCCAACCTAGCGCCCAGTTCTTCAAGCAAAATCCCCACTTGTTCGGGGATGTTAACTGTCATTGGGGAGTTTCTCCTCCGCGACATATTTCCGCAGGTATTCGATTCGGGGAGTTAAGGCATCATACAAGTCAAGCATTTCCTGCGCGTTCAGCCACCACCGAGGGTCAGGATCCTCAGTATCGAACAGCATCATCGGTTCCGCTGTTGCTCTAAAGAATCTGAGAATCCTCCCATTCCTCGGAGAACCCATTACTGCCACTCCGTCAAAGGGATGCTCGGGCACGTTTTCTCTCCTCCTTGTATTTAGCTGTTTGAACCTCGGCGACAATTTCCCAATCCGGGTTCCGGGTCATTGCTTGGCAGCACCCCTTACGCCAGGCGTAGGCCGGGTCCTCAAGCACCTTACAGATACCCCTTTGCCGGTCTGCCTTTTGGCAGCCGGCATCGAGGCAGGCCGGGATTACCTCTTGCATGATTCCCCCTGAATCCTACCTAGAAGATCAGACAACTGGGAGTTTGCCACGGCAAGCAATCTGTCTACTTCCCCGATGATAAACTCCAGAGGGTCATCCACCGTACAGGTCCTGATTTGGGAGTACCCAGCGGGTGGAAACAAAGCGCCTTCAATAAGACTGATCGTTCTTATGGCCTCTTGTGCGGCTTCATGGCCCCGCAAGGCAAGCCCCACTAGACCAGACTGGGAATAATCTAGTTCCACAATTCCCCCCCCTTCCTATGATCTTGTCTATCCCAAATCCTAGCCTGTCCATCCCAAAAAGTCAACCGTTTTGAGTCAAGTTGACAAGCCCAAACTGCATATGCTGGGACCAATCCTATGTCTAGGAGGTGAGAAGGTGTCTTTGCTCTTCGGGATGAAGCTGGCAGCCGGCGTTCTCGCCGCTTACGGTCTGTGTAGTGCCCGCGCACAGGAACAGACCCCTGCAGACCTTTCCCGGCACCGCTATGTTCTCGGCAGCATAGGATCGGGAAAAACGATGTGGCTGGTACACAAGCTGGTGGAAAGTCTCTCCGAGGGCATCTGCTCCATCTGGGTATCAACACACGGAGCCAATCAGGTTTACCGCTATCTACCCGAGGGCGTGGACGTGCGCTATATCCATCCCTATCGTAGGCTGGGCATCAACCTTCTGCGCCAGCACAAGCACACTTTGGCAGAGCGTTCCCTGATAGCTGCGCAGGCGATCACCGTATTCAAGAGACTCTTTCCAACGGCGATGGGCGAGGCGATGGTTGAATTATGCCATGCGGCATGTCTCGAGTTATTGGAACGCGCCCAACGGACGAAAGAAGAGGTCACGCTTTGGGACTTGTATTGTCTGTTGCGTGAGCAGGCCCCCAGCGAGTCCGCAAACCCCATTGTGGTGGATATACTGGACCGCCGTGAAAAACGCACACAGGGGGCCATGTTGCGTCGTCTAAGCCGTCCCCTGGCTAACGAACTACTCCAACGCTGTTTGTCTGCAAAAGGCGAGAATGCGCTTGACCTATCCACGCTGATAGACCCGCCGGGCTATCCGATCCTCTACCTCTTTGACGTGGACAAAGGAACCATTGGCAAGGAGAACGCCGACCTGCTATGCCACATCATCACATCACATCTAGAGGTAGTGCTGAACGCAAGACACGGCCATGAACGGCAGGTACATCTCTATTACGATGAATTCCAGACCTACGCACACGAAGGACTCTCTGAAACAGTAGAGGAGGCGAGGAAGAGAAACTATTGTCTGACCTTAGCTCACCAATCACGCGGCCAACTGCCAAGACGTTTGGCCGAGGCTGCCGAGCTCTGCGCCAGTCAATACTTCTTCACCCTTCGCCCCCAAGATTCAGTTTACGCTGCTAAGACAGTTAATCGCAAGGAGTTTCCGAAGGAAACCTTCATCAGCCTGCCACCGAGATGGATTGTCAGCCGGGAACTGCGGAACGGCAGATTCACGGTCAGCAAACAACGAACCCCGACGATGCATCCCCTGCGCGGGGGTATTCCTGACACCTTTGTTGCCAAGAGCGACGTGGAAACCCTGACATTACCTAGAATGGATGGGAGGAGTCAAAGATGAAGAGTCTAGCGGTGTTGCTTATTGTGATCTTGCTTTTGCCTGTGCCCACTCTGACAAGGCCGGCGTGGGCTTATACACCGACCAGGAACCTTCGTACTTTTGGTCCCACCCTTCGGGAGGACCTGGCGGAGATAATTCGCATTCTGAAATGGTGTGAGGCGTACCCGGAAGTCGTGATACTGGGCGGCCTAAGCGTTGCCTATCTGATATTCAGGCTGACGCCATACTCTGTGCTCAAGGGGAAAGTGATCCCGAAAGGTATGGAGATCGTCTCGGCGGCCCGCGTTGCTGAATCCATGAAGGGTATGGAACAGGCCCGAGCCGGTCAGATTCAGGCATTTCTCAAGTGGCTTGGTGTTGTCAAGTGAAACGCCTTTCCCCACAAGAGCTAGGACGTTTACGAGACCGCCGGATAGTGGAGTTCGTAACGAAATTCGGTGCCGTCAGAACTAATCAAATCGTGGCAGCGTTGTTCCCCAGCAAGGCCGGCGTGAAGCTTTGCCAGCGAAGACTCCGTACTCTGGTGAGACGCGGGAGACTGCGGCGGGAACGCCTTACGGACTCGGCGGAATACCTTTACCGAGTAACGCGCTGCGGCCAAATCCAGCACCGCCAGGCAGTGGCGGACTTCTACATTCGCGCCCTCATGGAACGGAGGGCCGGCGAAGAACTCAATTTCACTGTGGAATACCCCCTGGCCGGCGCGGAAAGAGCTGACGGCCTGCTAATTTGGCAAACACCAAAGGGGATATGGAGGGCATTTGTCGAGGTCCAGCGGAACGGGCATTGTGAGTTAGCGAAATATGCACGCTATCTGCGTTCGGGCATCTGGCGGCAAGAGACATGGAGTAACGCCGGTCAAGTGTTCCCCATGATTCTGGTAGAGGGGAGCTTCAGACGAAAGCCGGCGCACCTGGTCGTCAAGACCCTTGCCGATTCTGTCCGAGCTACCTTGGGGGTGAGCTAATTATGGCGGGCTTATGGCAGCTCTTCGCGCTAGGGTTGTTCATCGGCGTCGGGGAATACCTTTTGATCCGGGTGGAACGCAAGGATGCGGCGAAGATGTTAACGTTGACCGGCTTGACTGTCGCGCTAGGCGTGTTCCTGTATGAGTTGACTCGAGTTATAACAACGCTTCGCATTCTCCAGCGCACCTACGGATTGTGAAGAAAGGAGGGCGACAACTGCCGCCCTCCCCTCGACTAGATCAGAAAACGTTGCCCGCTTCAAGCGTATCGGACGTGCATTAGTTTCCGGTTTTCTTCCCCCTTCCCCAGCCTGCCGTATTCGGCACTTCGCTGGGTTGTTCTCGCAGATAACGTACGATCTCCGATTCCGAGATTCGGTATTTCCTGCCGAACGTGACGGCCGTCAGACGGCCTTGTTTGATCCAATTGTAGACCGTCTTCGGGCTTAGTTTCAGTTTCTCGGCGACCTCGGGAATTGTATAGTGCTGTTCTAACATCGTGAGCCTCCCCTCTTCATACACAGTCTTCC
>JAQUQE010000071.1 GCA_028716225.1 Dehalococcoidales bacterium
CTCATGATAGCGCGGGACATCTGTCTTGCGAGAAAGGGTGAGGCAGATGACTCGTGAAATAAAAGACTGCAATATTTTTTCGTGTGGGCTAGACGATTATCGCGAAGTACTTGCAGGTGTGATAAATCGCGAAAAATTATTTCACGGGTTGAGTATATATGAAACGCACATTCCGCTCGAGGCAAAAATACCGGAGCTATGTGTCAGGTTGGCAGACAATGCTTCGGATGGGCAAATATTGTCCGATATAAAAGTGTCGTTGGATTGTGATCAAATAATCATAGAGGTAGACAGGAGGCGCACTTGAGTGCGCTACCTTTGCAGTAAAAGAAGATATTAAACTATTTTATTTTTTTTACTTGTATTAAATATAAGTATAGGAGGTAAGAAAATGGGCACATCACCAACAGAACAGGCAATAAGAAACGACGGCGCGATCCCCTATGCGTCGCAGATACCCAATGATTCGTCGGCGAGCGGGGCGACTCTCAAGGACGCGCTGTCAAATCTGAAAACGGGCATCGATGCAATCGATCACGCTATGACCTATCAAGGGGTATGGGATTGCTCGGGCGGTGTATACCCGACACCAGTCGTGGCTGGGAATTTTTGGATATGTTCAGTCGCAGGAACTATCGCCGGGACGGTGTACGCCGTGACGGACTGGCTCGCGTATAACGGAGCTACGTGGGATAAAATCGATAACAGTGATCTCGTCACCTCGGTATTCAGTCGCACTGGTCCGGTAGTCGCCGCTGCAAGCGACTACGACGCTTCCCAGGTGGACAACGATTCATCTGTCGCGGGTTCATTCGTGAGCGATGCGCTGAATACGCTGGATGCCCAGATTGGCGCGACTGGTGAGGTCGTGTACGTCGACAACAGCAGGGGTGACAGCTATGCGGAAGACGGGAGCATGGCACGTCCCTTCAAGACGATTACGGCAGCGATAGCAGCGACCATAGCGGCGGCTCCAGACTATTATGTCACGATAGACATAGCGTCGGGTATATATCGTGAAAACGTAGTGCTGGAAGACGCGGCACTGAAATACATCAAATTGCAAGGCCACGGTTACGTGTCGATTAATCCGGCGGCGGGCAATGCGCTTCAATCAGCGACTAACAACGCCAATCTTTTCGCCTTTCACGTCGATAACATCATTTTCTCGAAGCCTGTGGTTCTGACAGGCGGCGCGGGGGCTACGTCGTTTAGCGATGTGTTTTGGCACAACGTTCGGTTTACCGGCACGGCGACGTTGACCGCTACGTGCATCAACAACATTTCGATGAGCGGTGTGTATAGCGAGACGCTGTGGACGTATACTAACGTGTCGTGGTCGTACTTGGAGAACGGTCAGTTGCAGGGTACGTTCAGTTTCACGATGGACGACACGCAACCGATTCCGTCGTTCGGCAAAGACGGCACGGTAATGTGTAACGGGATTTATTTGAGCGATACTCCCAGTTACACGGTTGGCGGTACGTCCACCTATACAGTGGTGCTTAGCGCGTGTAGGTGGGGCTGGCAAGATCACACCGTTCCGGCTGGCGTTACAGTCTATGCCAACACCTCGTACATAAGGGGAACGGTCACGAATAACGGCACGATTTACCTCCGCAATGCGTTTACACAGGGGTATGTCGCCGGTACAGGCACGCTGACTCTCCAGCAGCCTGCGAGTCAAATCGGGTATACGGCGACGCCGGGGGATTGGAGCGTAACGGCTCCGACCGACTTGCAGGAAGCGGTTACTCGAATCGCGGCAGCAGTCGCTACTCTTAAAGGCAGCCCTATCTGATTTCCTGATTTAAGTTGTCTCCAGTGAACGGATGACAAACTGCCTGGGATGGTAAAGCTCGACAAAAAATATTTCTCGCCTCAAATATGGAAATTGCGATGCGCTAATTTCTCTTTCTTTTCGGTTTCTTGTCATTTTCTTCTTGACTCGGGGTTCTCTTCAAGGCTATATCCTCTTTCCCACCACCATCAGCTCCTCCGATTGTCTACGGCTAGTGCGAAAGAGGAGAATGGTGAGAATAAGTATATAGGGTTGACAAACGAACCTAGCAACGTAAAGGCGGTGTTGTTCGGATGAAAAATGACAAGGTAATTGAGGCGTTGGAGTCGTTGAATGTGACACTAGGTGCAATTAAGGACGTGATCGTCCAGGCTGGCAGCGATAAGGGCATCGAAGATGCGTTTGAGCTGTGCGAGAAGACATTGGCTCTGTTCCAGACTGAGATGGAGGGACAATCGGTCGCGGTAAGGCTGGCGCGTATAAACCGAGAATTGTCGGCGCAGCTCGAGGGGATTACGGCATTGGTCAAGGAAGCCCAGGATACGTGCGACAACGTAACGGAGATCGTAGAAGTTGACAAATTAGACTAGAGTGTTATAATAAAAGATAAGATGGCCGGAAAGATTCCGGCAAGGAGGACATGTGTCATACAGGTATTGCATTACGACAACAGCGGTCACGGGGTCTGACTTGGACGCAAGGGTGGCGTGCGCTCTGGAATCGGAATTCGGGTGTGTGACCCGATTTTCCGGGAGAGGGGTGGAACGGGTGGTTCTGGCCGAGTGGTTCGAGGACTGTCCGGCGAAGTCAACGCTCGCTCTTGCCGTCGAGTATAGACGGTGTATTTACAAGGCTGCAGGGAAGTACATCCCGACGGCGTTCGAGTCTTATTTGATTGAGGGCGGCGAGACTCTTTTTGGATGCGAGGCCGAATATGAAAGGATGAAAGCCGATGGAGAGTTGGGTTCGGATTCCGACGAGGATTAGGTCAGCATTATTAATATCGCCAGAGGAATGTCGTGAAGCGGCAAAGAGATATCCTACTGTTCCGGTAGTGGAGGCGATAGAAAGGACGAGGAATGAGAGACGAACTGAACAAGGCGATGGCGGAGACCGAGGCCGCCTATCAGCGGCTCCGAGAACTGATTGATAAGCAACGAACGGTGTTCAATCAGTATTGCTGCCTCAAATACGAAGTCGAGATCGGTGGTGAGGTCTACTCGAAAAACGGCGGGATCGCAATATTGGACGCTTTTCTAATGCGGGACGAGGAGAATGGTGAGAATAAGTATATAGGGTTGACAAACGAACCTAGCAACGTAAAGGCGGTGTTGTTCGGATGAAAAATGACAAGGTAATTGAGGCGTTGGAGTCGTTGAATGTGACACTAGGTGCAATTAAGGACGTGATCGTCCAGGCTGGCAGCGATAAGGGCATCGAAGATGCGTTTGAGCTGTGCGAGAAGACATTGGCTCTGTTCCAGACTGAGATGGAGGGACAATCGGTCGCGGTAAGGCTGGCGCGTATAAACCGAGAATTGTCGGCGCAGCTCGAGGGGATTACGGCATTGGTCAAGGAAGCCCAGGATACGTGCGACAACGTAACGGAGATCGTAGAAGTTGACAAATTAGACTAGAGTGTTATAATAAAAGATAAGATGGCCGGAAAGATTCCGGCAAGGAGGACATGTGTCATACAGGTATTGCATTACGACAACAGCGGTCACGGGGTCTGACTTGGACGCAAGGGTGGCGTGCGCTCTGGAATCGGAATTCGGGTGTGTGACCCGATTTTCCGGGAGAGGGGTGGAACGGGTGGTTCTGGCCGAGTGGTTCGAGGACTGTCCGGCGAAGTCAACGCTCGCTCTTGCCGTCGAGTATAGACGGTGTATTTACAAGGCTGCAGGGAAGTACATCCCGACGGCGTTCGAGTCTTATTTGATTGAGGGCGGCGAGACTCTTTTTGGATGCGAGGCCGAATATGAAAGGATGAAAGCCGATGGAGAGTTGGGTTCGGATTCCGACGAGGATTAGGTCAGCATTATTAATATCGCCAGAGGAATGTCGTGAAGCGGCAAAGAGATATCCTACTGTTCCGGTAGTGGAGGCGATAGAAAGGACGAGGAATGAGAGACGAACTGAACAAGGCGATGGCGGAGACCGAGGCCGCCTATCAGCGGCTCCGAGAACTGATTGATAAGCAACGAACGGTGTTCAATCAGTATTGCTGCCTCAAATACGAAGTCGAGATCGGTGGTGAGGTCTACTCGAAAAACGGCGGGATCGCAATATTGGACGCTTTTCTAATGCGGGACAACGATCCCGATAAGCGTCCTGCGGTGCGGGTTTTCCAGAAGTTCCCCTTCGGGACGGCGAAGACGACATCCGTGTTGCAGCCGTGGCAGTGGGTGACGAAAGCCGAGATGACGAATGGCTGATGAAACGGTGCTCTTTGCCGGTGTCAGGGTGACGCCTCGACAAGAGGATGTGTTGCTTGCTATAGAGTCAGCGTGGCGTGAGCACGGTTATGGCCCGACTACTCGCGAGATATGTCAGGCCATAGGGGTATCGTCTACATACGCCGTACACTGCCTTCTCGCGCCGCTGCGGGCAAAGGGGCTAGTGTTCGACGAGATAAAGCCCAGAACTTTGCGGACGAAGCGTTTGCGTATTCGTGCCGGTGCTGGTGGTATGTTCGTTTTTTGGGGGCGATAGATGGACGTTGCGAAAATGTATGAGCGCATTGGGCACTTGCGGGCGCTGGCCGAAGACCCGGCTGCGACTGAATCTGAGGCGCAAAATGCGCGGAAGCGCATGGAGGAAATCGAGGCCCGGATTCGCAAACTGAATGACGATCTAGCTGCCCATCGACGGAAAGTCGCCGATGCCATTCGAGAAGAAAAGGCAAAAAAGGCGGAGCAAAGAAATACATTATGGAAAATCAGAAGAGCTGCCGGGCCAAGGAAAATCTTCCCTGTAGATTGGCCGTTTGGCTGGGAAAAACCGCATAATAGTATAGATATAGAAATGCTGTATTGCGAAGATAGAAGTGTGATGTTAGGCTGGAAGTGTCCAGGTTGCGGGTTGCAGGTTGAAAGAGAGATTACTCCGAGACATCGGGTTAGGCTTTCGGGAAAGCCGCAAGGAGTCGAGAATTTCATAAGAGACCTGAAAACCGGTGTGCTGAACCAGCTTTGTGATGAATGTTGTTCAAAATATAGTTGAGGTGCACCATGGCGGCTATTGGGCGGAAAAAAGCCCGCAGCATGACCAGGCTGGCGATCCTGGTAGAGTGTGCTGATGAGTATTGCGGTGGGTGTTCAATGCTGGAAGTTAGGCGCGACGAAAAAACACACTGTCATTTCCTATGGTGCAAATTCTTCAATCATGAGTTGTCTCCGTCGTATAACGACAATGTTGCAGAGCGGTGTGCGGCGTGCCATCTCGCGGAGAGGTGCGCGAAAGGCGAAAAGCTGTGAAGCGGTATAGTGTGATTTTGGCCGATCCTCCGTGGGATTACAACGATAAATGTACGTCGGGTAAGCGTGGAGCCGGATTCAAATATGCGACGATGAGCGTGGCGAGGCTCCATGAGTTGCAGGTGGCGTCGTTG